>JAICPX010000103.1 GCA_025929635.1 Chitinophagaceae bacterium | reverse complement strand
TTAAATAAAATCCCATTGGCCTCGCTGGCCGCTATCTTGTTAATGACGGGTTATAAGCTTTGCAATCCTGCGCTCTTCAGGAAAATGTTTGGTTACGGAAAGTATCAATGGGTTCCATTTGCGGTTACGGTAATAGCCATTGTTTTTACCGACCTCTTAACCGGGGTGGGCATTGGTCTCGGTGTGAGCATTCTTGCATTATTGTACGGGAACTACAAGAACTCCTACTTCTTTCACAAGGAAAAGCACAAAGAAGGTGAGACGATTCTCATTCATTTATCTGAAGAGGTTTCATTTTTGAACAAAGCAAGTATCAAACTTACGCTGGAGCATTTGCCTCCAAATTCCACCGTCATCCTTGATGCATACGACGCCCAGTACATTGATCATGATGTGCTGGAGCTGATCCGTGATTTTAAGGACATACAGGCGCCGCTGAAGAACATCGATTGTCGAACGGTGGGCTTCAAGGATGTATATAAGATCGTCAATACCGATAATGTACAATCGGTAAAGGACTACATACCGCGATATCATTCGGTACTCGCGGGCGAACCAATGAAACCATCGCCGGTTTTTTAAAATTGTTATATGAAGAAAATCTTGTTGACCCTGTTTATCGTGGAATCCCTGGACCTTTATGGTCAAAACGGGAGAGTAAATGATTTTAATTATGTCAATTGGCTTCAATCAATGAATACAATTGGACTGAATAAGAAATGGAACCTGCATACAGAGTATCAATGGCGGAGAACAGATGGCCTGAAGAACTGGCAGCAGAGTCTTTTACGAATAGGTGTTAACTTTAAGCTGAATGAAAATATTGTATTGCATGCGGGGTATGCATGGATAAAAACTTTTAGTTACGGGGAATACCCGATTGCGCCGGATAATGCATTTCCCGAACACAGGATTTATGAACAACTAAGTATGCGTCACCAGGAAAGGAGGTGGTCGTTTATTCATAGATTCAGGACAGAGCAACGGTGGCTGGCAAAATTCAAACCGGGCACAAATAAAATTGAAGATTGGATATTCCTGCACCGGTTTCGTTACCAGTTCCGCACCCAGTATTCAGTTTGGCAACACAAAGACAAGCAAGTTTATTCAGTATTTGCTGATGAAATATTTATTGGTGCAGGGGAGCGATTGGGTGAAAATATTTTTGACCAAAACAGGCTTTTTCTTCTTGCAGGAATTAAGTTCAACAATAGGTTCGCCGTTGAAGGCGGTTATTTGAACCAAACACTGCAACAAGGCAGGAAGATAAACAATGAGACGATCATACAAAGGAATAACGGCATCGTATTAAGTTTGATCAGTAATTTTTAACATCTGCTGAAATGGATTATGAAATCATCATTGCGCTGCTAACCCTTATTGCACTTGAAGTAGTGCTGGGTATCGACAATATTATTTTTATTTCGATATTGGCTGCACGGTTGCCGGAAAACCAGCAAAAGAAAGCAAGAAGAATGGGATTGTTGCTCGCTGCCGTTATCCGGCTTGCTTTATTGGCATTGATCACTTTTATAATGAAACTCGAAAGAGATCTTTTTACTGTTTTTGAAGTTGGCATTTCTGGGAAAGACCTGATCCTGATCGCGGGTGGACTTTTCCTGTTGTATAAAAGTGCGAAGGAGATCTATCATAAAACAGAAGGTGAAGAAGGCGATCAGACCGCCAGGATCAAGGTCACTTCTTTTTGGGCGGTGATCGGCCAAATTCTGATAATGGATATTGTTTTTTCTCTCGATTCCATTATTACCGCTGTGGGAATGGTAAAGGAAATATGGGTGATGTATGTGGCGGTGATCGTCACGGTTGGTATCATGTTATTTGCCGCTGAGCCGATAAGCAGGTTTGTAAATAAACATCCCGCATTCAAGATGCTCGCGCTGAGTTTTCTTTTATTGATCGGGTTTGCTTTGCTGGTGGAGGGATTTGATATTAAAATACCCAAAGGATATATTTATTTCGCCATGGCTTTTTCTTTGTTTGTTGATATTTTACAAATGCGGATGCAAAAGAAGAAAGCGCCGCCGGTTCATATACGTGAACATTATTCCCCGGAGGAAGCAACAGTGGAAAAAGAGGTGATTTGACCCTCAGTCAAAATCAAAAAGATTACCAAGGAACCCGCCTCTTTTTCCCCGGTTTGGACCTCTGCCTTCATCATCATCGTCATAACGGTCATAATTGCGATCGCCGGCATTTTGTGTTCTTAGATCTTGCTGTGATTTTTCAATGATCTTATCCAATTCTCCTTTATCCAGCCATACACCACGGCATTTGGGACAATAATCAATTTCTACTCCCTGGCGTTCCGTCATCACCAGTGTTTCATCGCAATTGGGACATTTCATATTTCTTGATTTTTTATGTTTCACAATTAAATTTTGTAACTAAACAAACTTAATTGGGATTTGTTCAATTTGTTTGCCAATTATTCAGGGATTAATAAATAGGTCAATCTTCAACCTCAGCAGAACTTTCCGGTAAGTGCTTGTAGTCACCCTTTAATGCATACCAACCGAAGATCATAATGCCAATGGCGATAGGCGTAAAAATGGCAATGATGATGATCCAGATAATTGGATTATTGATATCTTTTGTACCTGTGGGATCAATATTTTGAATGGCTCCGTATACAAGGAAGAAAATAACGGCTGGACCAAGAAGTAGCCAAATGATTCCGAGATATTTTTTTACAGCATTCATAAGAATATATTTAATCAGTAACGTCCTTGTCAATCTTGTTCGTTAAATAGATTGTACCTATGATAAAACACAAAGCTGCCACACCGATCGGGTACCATAAACCAACCAATGGATCTTTTGTAAAAGTTGTCGTCAATAATAATCCAATAAAAGGAACCAGACCACCAAACACACCATTTCCTATATGATATGGTAAGCTCATGCTAGTGTAACGGATTTTGGTGGGGAACATTTCCACTAAGAATGCGGCGATTGGTCCATAGACCATGGTGACGAATAAAATAAGTAAAAACACAAGAGCGATGAATTTTACGTATAATTTAAGGCCAAGCTTTTTGTCTATGTAACTTTCTTCAGAATAAGTAATGGCCTTGGTATTTTTTGAGTGTAGTGTATCATTTTTTAATACGCTGTACTCAAAATGGCCATTTAGATTTTCTCCCCATCCAAAATAACCCGGTTCTGTGGTTGTGAATAGGCTATCTCCCTTTTCATTCAACTTCGTTTTCTTTGTTGAAAGCGGCGGTGGGTTAGAGATTTTTCCTCCGCTGGCAGCAACCGTTGTATCACTTAGAAAAATATTGAATATGGGTCTGTAGGTAAGTACTCCCAGCAACATCCCCACCATCATTATCCATTTTCTCCCGATCTTATCACTCAACCAGCCAAACAATACAAAGAAAGGCGTTGCAAAAGCAATAGCCCAAAGCATGATCGTCCTGCTTTGTTCAAATTCAATATTGCATTTTGTTTCTAAAAAATTCTGTGCATAAAATTGACCTGTGTACCAGATCACGCCCTGGCCCATCACAGCTCCAAACAATGCCAGCAATACCATTTTAAAGTTTCCTTTGTGAGAAAAACTTTCTTTTAAAGGATTTACAGATGTTTTTCCTTCGTCTTTAAGCTTCGCAAACAACGGTGATTCTTTCATCTTGAGGCGGATATAAATCGAAATGCCCACAAGCAGAATAGAAACCCAGAAAGGATAACGCCAGCCACCCCATTCAGCATTAAAATCGGCATCTGGCATATTCAGTTTCACAAGCATGATCATACCAAGCGCCACAAACAGTCCCAATGTCGCAGTGGTTTGTATCCAGCTTGTATAAAAACCTCTTTTTCCAACAGGTGCATGCTCGGCTACATAAGTTGCAGCGCCTCCATATTCACCACCAAGAGCAAGGCCCTGCAATAATCTCAACAACAAAACAAGTATGGGTGCCGCGATGCCTATTGATTGATAACCCGGCACAAGACCGATCAAAAAAGTAGAACCGCCCATCAATATCAATGTTAGAAGAAAAGTGTATTTACGCCCGATCAGATCACCAAGCCGGCCAAATACTAATGCACCAAAGGGACGCACAATAAATCCTGCAGCAAAAATCGCCAAAGTAGAAAGCAACGCAGCTGTGGGATTGCCTTCAGGAAAAAACTGGGTGCTGATCGTTTTTGCCAGCATGCCGAATATGTAAAAGTCATACCATTCGATCATGGTACCGACAGATGAAGCGGCAATTACACTGCGGATGCTCGTTGGTTTCATCGGGTCAAGATAATTAAATAATGAAAGACTTCGGGAAAATCAGCGGATAAAAGCAGCTTCGAAACTTCATTAATGAAGCCTGCGTGACATAAATTAATCAACCCTTTTTAACCTCGGATTGGGTACAGGGGCAACGATCAATGGAAATTTTTCAATTGTTACATTACTGGTGTCCAATCCAAAACCTTTTTCTTCTGAGAGTGAAATTGCTTTAAGCCAAAAATGAACCTTCATGATGATACGTTCCCATAGCGGAAATTCGTTATCATCGCTCAAATATTTTTCCATCACAATAAACTGAAAATCCCCTGTAGTATTAGTTCTTTCAAGGCTATCATAACGGCTAAGAACATTTACTTCCCTGTTGGCGACAAGATCTTCCACTACTTTTTTGAACATCAGGTTAATACGAGGCTGTACTTTAAAGCCCAAGCGGAACTCAACACGAATTATGTCATTTGGAATAATATGAGATACCACATACTCAGCGGTATAAGGATCGTCCAGCGTATCGACATGGATCAGCCAGTAGATATCGGCTCTCTTTGGTTTCTTGCTCAATAAAGAATAAATGATCTTGTGTTCAATTTCTTTTGGGTTATCGGCACTGGTAAGGTAGACCAAATGCGTAGCGTATTTTGGTATGCTTTTGTCATTACTTAACTCCCGGATCTTTGGAATATAATGTTCCAATCGAACAAATTCAACATACCGGTTCTTAACCTTTCTCGCCCTATACCAGGTGTACATAACAAAAAATAAAAGGCCTCCGATAATTACAGTTACATACCCTCCGTGTGGGAATTTATCCATGTTGGCGTATAAGAAACTGAATTCGATTGTTAAGTAAACAGCGAGGTAGAGATATATCAGGAACGATTTGGTCCGATGCACAATCAAATAGTTTGCAAAAAGAATGGAGGTTGCGATCATTGTGATCGTGATTGCTAAACCATAAGCGGCTTCCATGTTCGAGGCTTTCTGAAAAAAGAGCACTATGCCGATGCAGCCCAGGAATAAAAGAGAATTGGCAGCGGGAACGTAAAGTTGTCCTTTGGCCTCTGTGGGATAACTAATTCTCACTTTGGGCCAAAGGTTCAATCGCATCGCTTCGCTTATAAGTGTGTAGGAACCGGAAATAAGCGCCTGGCTTGCAATTATTGTTGCAGCTGTTGCAATAGCAATACCAAAATAAAGGAACCATTGCGGCATTACGCCATAAAAAGGATTGAAACCATCACTGATCATTTCACTGCTGATCAATTGGCCGGAATAATTTTTTAATAACCATGCACCCTGGCCCAGGTAATTAAGGATCAAACAACTTTTGACAAGGATCCATGAATACCTGATGTTCCATTTACCGCAGTGGCCAAGATCTGAATACAAAGCTTCTGCCCCTGTAGTGCATAAAAACACCCCACCAAGAATATAAAATCCCTGCGGGTAAGTGGATAATAGTTTTATCCCATAGTAGGGGTTAAAAGCTTTGAATACGGATACATCGTTGGCAAGGTGAATAATCCCCAATGTTGCAAGCATTGTAAACCAAACAGACATTACCGGTCCAAAAGAACGGCCGATAAAAGCTGTTCCGAATTGCTGAACAAAGAACAAGATCGTCAATATACCGATGACAATATAGATCACCGTCCACTGGCTTATACTATGGAAGAGCGGTACTTGTTTTAAGCCTTCAATAGCAGAGGTAACGGAGATTGGCGGGGTGATCATTCCATCTGCAAGCAATGCAGCTCCGCCTACCATGGCAGGTATCACCAACCATTTTTTCCTGCGTCTCACCAGGGCAAATAAAGAAAAGATACCTCCTTCTCCTTTATTGTCCGCACGAAGAGTAAGTATAACATATTTGATCGTCGTTTGTAAAGTAAGCGTCCAAATTATGAGTGAAAGCGAACCAATGATCAGCTCCGGAGAAATCACTTTGCCATTTGTAATTGCATTTAAAACATAAAGCGGTGAAGTTCCAATATCTCCATAGATAATTCCAAGAGCAATTAAAAGACCTGCAGGGGTCACACGGTTACGAGATAACATCCGGACTAAATTTGGCGGCCAAAAGTATCGTGAACAAAGGCGGGAAATGAATTTTACAGAAAATCTTTATAAAATCTTTATGCGGCCCAACAATCTCTATACGTTCACTTGTTGTCAAGAAAGTAAATTTGCTTTCAGCAGTTTCTCATGAAAAGATTTCTATTTAAAAGACATTCAAAAGGGAGTCAATACTTATTCAGCATTGCTATCATCATTCTTGTATCGGGAATTTGTTACGGGTTATCGGAATTTCTGGGCTATAAAGTAGTTGCATTGATTTTATTGTTTACCGTTTCATTACTCGCTATCACTTTTGATATTTTCCCTGTGCTGCTAGCTGCCGCGCTGAGCGCTTTTACATGGAATTTTTTCTTCATTCCTCCAAGATTTACAATCCATATTCACTCTACAGAAGACACCATTTTGCTGATAATGTATTTTATCATAGCCATGATCAATGCAGTGCTTACTTATAGAATAAGGCAGATTGAAAAAATTGCCCGGCTGAAGGAAGAGCGGGCAAACAGTGTCAAGCTGTATAATACAATTCTTAACTCTTTATCTCACGAGTTGCGAACTCCACTTGCCGCGATCGTTGGAGCAACTGATAATCTGCAAACAAATCATCATCTTACTAAAGAGGATAAGGAGCAGTTAATCGCTGAAATATCGAAGGCATCATTTAGATTGAATCAGCAGGTAGAAAACCTGCTGAATATTTCCCGACTTGAATCAGGACATATCAAACCTAAGAATGACTGGTGTGATATGAACGAACTGGTTTATGATATTGTAAGAAGAGTAGAAGAAAATAACGCAGGAAGAAAAATAAGCATCAGCATCAATCAAAACCTCCCGCTTTGTTTTTTAGACAAAGGAATGCTTGACCAGGTGATTTATAATTTGCTTAATAATGCTGCTGTTCATACGGCATCAACTTCAGGTATTAATATCTCGGTTACCTGTCATGCTGACCTGTTAAATATTATTGTAGAGGATACTGGTGCTGGTTTCAGGGATGTCGGCATAAAAGATGTTTTTGATAAATTCTCCCGTTCAAAAGATCCTAAAACGGCAAGACCGGGATTAGGTCTGTCCATTATAAAAGGATTTACAGAAGCGATGTCGGGAACCGTGGACCTCGAAAAGGCAGATCCACAAGGCTCCCGGTTTATTATATCCATTCCTGTAAAAACTACTTTAATGAAACCGGAAGAAGTATGAGCAAGGCAGAAATATTGATCATAGATGATGAGCCCCAGATAAGAAAGACTTTGGAGATCACGCTGCAAACTAATGGATATTTATCGAAGGCTGCTGCGTCTGCAAAGGAAGGGTTGATCATGGCAACGAATCACCCGCCAGCGCTGATTCTTTTGGACCTTGGGTTGCCCGATGAAAATGGCCACATCGTTTTGAAAAAATTAAGACAGTGGTTTACGAATCCTGTTATCATTCTTTCGGTTCAGAAAAATGAAGAAGATATAATTAAAGCACTTGATAACGGGGCTAATGATTATTTATCAAAACCATTCCGGACCGGTGAATTACTGGCAAGGATCCGTTCAGCTTTACGGGATGCTATAGCAGATGAAAGGGAGACTGCGTTGAATTTTCACAACATTCAAATTGACCTTGCAGCAAGAACAGTAAAGAAAAATAATCAGCTCGTGAAACTGACATCCACCGAGTATAACTTGTTATCGATACTCGTAAAAAATGAAGGAAAAGTCTTAACTCATCAATATCTTTTAAGAGCTATTTGGGGACCAGGTTTTATTAATCAGAATCAGTATTTACGGGTTTTTATTGCACAAGTCAGGAAGAAGATAGAAGATGACCCCAACAGGCCTGAATACCTGATGACCGAATCTGGCGTCGGCTATCGGTTTATCAGCAAGACCTAATTGAATAAAGGGAAATGCCTTAACAATGCTATGATGAAAATAATTCTTATGTCCGCTGCCTTGTTTTTACGTTTTGCTGTGCCGGCGCAGGACTCAACATCAGAAAAACCTAACCCATTGACTTTTTCGGCTTTTGCCGAGGCATATTATGGATATGATTTTAATAAACCATTGGACAACAACCGCCCGGGGTTCTTGTACAGTCACAATCGTCATAACGAGTTTAATGTGAACCTGGCCTTTGTAAAAGCCGGTTTTAGTGAAGAAAGGACCCGCGCCAATATTGCTGTAGCCGTTGGCACTTACATCAATGCAAACTATGCGGCAGAACCCGGGGTGCTAAAAAACATCTATGAAGCGAACGTGGGAGTGAAGATCTCCAGAATAAAAAACCTCTGGATCGATGCCGGGGTGTTCCCATCACATATCGGGTTTGAAAGCGCCCATTCACCAGGCTGTTGGGCCCTGACTAGAAGCATGGTTGCCGAGAATTCACCTTATTTCGAAAGCGGAGCCAGGTTGACCTATATTTCGCATAATGGAAAAATAATGTTAAGCGCATTGGCATTGAATGGCTGGCAACGCATAACAAGAGTAAATGGAAATTCACTGATAAGCTGGGGAACACAGGTTTATCTAGAGCCATCTGATAAAGTAACATTTAACTACAGCACATTTCTCGGAACAGATAAACCTGACAGTATGAGGTTATGGAGAATTTATCATAACCTTTATGCGGTACTTCAATTTAATGATAAGATTGGGCTGACTACAGGATTTGATTTCGGAACCGAGCAGGTAAGCAACGGCAGCAGCGCAACAAATTCATGGTATACTGCTGTCAGCATCCTGCGGCTTACACCTAATAGTAGTTGGGCCGTAGCCATCAGGGGAGAATATTACAGTGACGAAAACGGCGTGATCATTGCCACAGGCACACCGAATGGTTTCAAAACGGCTTCGTTTTCACTAAATCTCGATCGTAAAATCGGTGAGCACTTGTTGTGGAGAACAGAATTCAGAACATTCAATAGTACGGATGAGATTTTTATGAAAGGCAATAATTTTATTAAGAACAACAATGCAATTACAACTTCGTTGACGCTGAATTTTTGATGAATGAGCCGGGAAATATTCCGAAATGTAAATTTAGCTATTACCTTTTCCTTGTTTCGTACATTTAATGCCCAAATAAAATTGCTATGTCATATCCATTCCAGATAACATCACAAGAGCAGTATGAAATGGCTTATCGCGTAAGCATCAATGAGCCTGACCAGTTTTGGGCCTCTGTTGCTGATAATTTTTTGTGGAGAAAGAAATGGGATAACGTGCTTGAATGGAACTTTAAAGACCCAAAAGTAAAATGGTTCCAGGGAGGAAAGCTTAATATCACTGAAAACTGTATTGACCGTCATTTAAAAACAATGGGCGAGAAGCCGGCATTTATTTGGGAACCGAATAATCCTGAGGACAGGGTGAGGGTTGTTACTTATAACCGGTTGCATAAAAGGGTTTGCCAGGTAGCACAGATGTTAAAGAATAATGGTGTGAAAAAAGGTGACAGGGTCTGTATATACATGGGAATGATTCCCGAACTGGTATATGCAATTTTGGGCTGTGCAAGAATTGGAGCGATACACAGCGTGATCTTTGGTGGATTCAGTGCTCAAAGTATTGCCGATCGACTGGAAGATGCACAGGCGGAATATATCATTACCTGCGACGGGGCTTATCGCGGTGGAAAAGACATTCCACTGAAAAACGTGATCGATGATGCCCTGGTTGGAAATAAAAAAGTAAAGAATGTTATTGTTTATACCCGGACAAGGATTCCTGTGTCTATGATCAAAGGAAGAGATCTTTGGTGGGAAGATGAAATGGAACATGCAGAAGCGCAAGTTGAGAAAGATGGTGTTGTTTCTTTCCCCGCTGAAGAAATGGATGCGGAAGATCCGTTGTTTATTCTTTACACATCGGGAAGCACGGGCAAGCCAAAAGGTGTAGTTCATTCCAGCGCGGGTTATATGATCTGGACCACGTACACATTTGTAAATGTGTTTCAATACAAACCTGGCGACATTCATTTTTGTACTGCAGATATTGGATGGATAACCGGGCATAGCTATATCTGCTATGGTCCCTTATGCGCAGGCGCCACTTCAGTTATGTTTGAGGGCATTCCAACCTGGCCTGATGCAGGAAGACTCTGGGACATCGTTGATAAACACAATGTAAATATTCTTTATACAGCGCCGACAGCGATCAGGAGCTTAATGGGATTTGGTTTGGAACCGCTGAAAGGAAAAGACCTTTCGTCATTAAGAACGCTGGGAACAGTTGGTGAGCCGATCAATGAAGAAGCATGGCATTGGTATGATGATAATATTGGGAAAAATAAATGCCCGATAGTCGACACATGGTGGCAAACCGAAACCGGCGGAATTCTTATATCAAACCTGGCGGGCATTACTCCTGCAAGACCAGCCTGGGCTACATTACCCCTGCCGGGTGTGCAACCTGTATTGGTTGATGAAAATGGAAAAGAGGCCTCCCCAAACCCCTCCGATGGAGGAGCTTTAGTGACCTCGGGCAATCTGTGTATTAAAGCTCCATGGCCGGGCATCATAAGAACAACATGGGGCGATCATGATCGCTGCCGTCAGAATTATTTTGCTACTTATGAGAATTTATATTTTACAGGTGATGGGGCATTAGAAGATGAACAGGGTAATTTCAGGATCACCGGGCGGGTGGATGATGTATTAAATGTAAGTGGTCATCGCATCGGAACTGCTGAAGTGGAAAATGCGATCAACATGCATGCAGGAGTTGTTGAAAGCGCCGTGGTAGGGTATCCACATGCGCTAAAGGGGCAGGGTATTTACGCATATGTGATCTATAATGGACATCATGGCGATGAAAGCTCCAGGAGACAAGATATATTGCAAACCGTGACAAGAGTCATTGGCCCGATTGCAAAGCCTGATAAGATCCAATTTGTTTCCGGTTTGCCAAAAACGAGAAGCGGGAAGATCATGCGGCGCATATTAAGAAAGATCGCTGAAGGCGATACGGCGAATCTTGGTGATACGACAACACTCCTTGATCCCGCTGTTGTCGATGATATAAAAAATAATAAACTATAGAATTTTTCATATTCTCCCTTCTCCATCTCCGATGGAGAAGGGCCGGGGTTGAGGTGAAAAAAATAAAGCAGCCGGGTCAGCTGCTTTAAAAGGTTTTTCGAAATATGTTGAAGGGCTAGTAAGTAAACTGGCAGCGAATTTAATTCT
>JAICPX010000303.1 GCA_025929635.1 Chitinophagaceae bacterium | reverse complement strand
CCTGATTCCCGTTTTTGGATCATTTAATCAAAGCTTTTTAATCATTAACAAATTCTTAGCCGATTTGTGTAGAAAGTACATCAGCTTAAAAAACCTTTGATTAATCACATTTACCACTCGTGTATAGTAAGTACCCTTTTGTGGTATCCCATTAACAAAAATTAACTCCTAACACCTGTTTTTCACATGGTTATGCTATCGGGCGACAGTAACTTTCTATGCATATTTGCGTCATAATATTCTTGATCACAATAAACCAAAAAAACCAGCGCCATGAAACAGGCACAGCGATACAACATATTCAAAAGAACCCACAAGGGTTTACGGAGCATGTTGTTTGATGCGGGAGCAAGGATCCAGCAGACCGATTTTACAAAGGCAAAGCAGGCAAACGCTGCAATTGAAATTGTGAAGCAAACGACACGTTCGTTCCTGTATCACCTTAGCAAAGAGGACAGCATCCTTTATCACTCCGTGGTCTTGTATGCGCCATATATTGTTGCCATGATCGAGCAAACCAATGCAAAGGATGAAAAGCTCGCAAAAGCAGTTGACCAGGTAATTGATGGTTACAAAGACTCAGCTACAAAAAACGAACTGGCTTCTTTTGCTCTTCAGTTGCAGGCTGCATTCTTTGAGTTTACTGCCGCTGTATTGCAACACATGAATAAAGAAGAAACCGTGGTAAACGAATTGTTATGGTCAAATTATACTGACAAGCAGTTAGTGATCCTTGAGGTTGAAATGCTCAAACAGTCAACGCCAGAGGCCTGCACATGGTACACTGGTAAAATTCTGAAAGAGCTGAGCAATGCCGAAATTTTGATTTGGATAAACGGAATTGCTGAACATGCTTCTTCCACAATTATTGAAAAGCTGATCAATACAACGCAAAGAGTGTTGCCAATTGACAGATGGCAAATGATAAGAGGAAAGTTTATTTCACAACGCGATCAGACGAATAGAGCAGCGGCGTGATAGATGCTGGATACTAGATACTGGATATTGGATGCATCCAGTATCCAGTATCCAATATCCAGAATCCAGAATCCAGAATCCAGAATCCAACATCAAAAAAATACAGGCCGCCCCGAACGAATCGGAGACGGCCCTTTTCTTGCGTAGTGATGAACAACTAAACAAGACCTTCATTAATGGCTTTTAATACAGCTTCCGTTTTGGAATTTACGTGAAGTTTCTCATAAATGCGCCGTATATGGGAACGCACGGTGTCGATACTGATAAATAATTCTGACGCAATTGCTTTATAACTATAACCACTTACAAGTCCTTTCACAATTTGCAATTCTCTTTCTGATAAATTATAATTTTGTTTCTGTGCTTTGGGTTGTGCCTGGAAATACTGCAACACTTTCCGGGCAACATTTGCCGTCATCGGGGAGCCGCCTTTATTTACATCAAAAATTGATTCTATGATCTCCGATGGTGGCGTGTGCTTTAATAAATAACCGCTGGCCCCGTTTCGAATTGCATTGAAGATCTTTTCTTCATTATCAAAAACAGTCAACATAATTATTTGTGTTTGCGGAGAAACTGCCTTTACAATAGCCACGGCATCGATACCATTAATACCCGGCATATCGATGTCCATTAAAATAACATCAGGTTTTAATTGTTCCGTGTCTGTTTTCACAGTATCAGCGTTGCTAAATGTTGCCAGCAGCTCTAACTGCGGCGTTGACTGGATAAGAAACGAGATGCCCTCCCTTAGGTTGGCATTGTCTTCATAATAAATAACTTTTATTCTTTCCATATTCTAAAGATAGCCCGGGGCACCAGCCCCCTGATAACATGATGATGTGAATTATTTCTCAGTCAACCGCTTTTTTTTCAGGATCACCATCAGGTTGACACGGGTACCTTTTCCCGGTTCTGATCTTATTTCGATCTGCCCGTTGATTTCTTTTGCCCTTTTCCCGAGGTTGTTCAACCCATTTCCTCTCTTGACGCCTTCCACCTCAAAACCCTTTCCGTTGTCATTTAACTCCAGTTTCAAAAAACGATTCTTGAGATTCAATATGAGGTCGATCTGCGTGCATTGAGAATATTTAACTGCATTATTCAGTGCCTCCTTGAAAATAAGATATAGATTTCTTCTTTGTTCCAGTGTAAGTTTTGATGCTTTAAAACTTTGCGACACAATAGTGTTAAACTTAATATGCTTTGCATCACAAACCCGCAAACCAAACTCTCTCATTCTTGAAACAAGATCTTCCAGGGTATCGTTGTCACTCCTGATCGTCCAGATGATGTCCTGCATGTTCTCTGAAAGCGATGTTGCATTATTACTGATGCGGTCGAGTAATTGCACGGTTTCAGGTCTTATTCCTTCAATTTGTTTTTTTGCCACATCACTAAAAATCCGGATGCTGCTGAGTGTCGAACCCATATCATCGTGAAGATCTGTTGCAATGCGATTGCGGATCTTCTCAAGTCTTTTCGACTGTTGCTTCCTGTACATGTAAATAAGCGCTGCTAATAAAATGATCACTGCAGCAATGAGCAGCCGGAACCATATAGTTTTCTGAAAAGATGGTATTACTTTTATCGTATAAACGGTATCGCTGCTCCACACACCATCATTGTTACTTGCTTTTACGCGCAGCTTGTGTGTGCCACCTTCTAAATTCATTAGGTTCATTACCCGGTCACTTGTATATCTCCAGGTGGAATCATAACCTTCAAGCCAAAAGGCAAAACGATTTTTTTGTGATTGACTATAGTTCAAAGCCGAAAACTCGATAAGAATATTTCTTTCCCCGGGCTGCACTACCACTTTATTATTCTCATCAAAATTTCTCAATTGCCCTTTTATATTTAATCTCGATGCAAAAACAACGGGGGGTTTCTCATTAAAGGCGATCTTGCCGGTATTGATGCTATTCATCGCGCCGTTAAAACCAATGAATAATTCGCCCTCACTGCTCATATACAGCCCGTCACCGATCTTATTATTGAATAAGCCATCATTTTTATCAAAATAGTCAAAGCGTCCTGTTCGCGGATTAAGCCTGTGAAGCCTGTTATCGGTCGCTATCCAAACAAAATGTCGTGGATCTTCAGCCATATTAAAAGCTGAAGTTCCATTGTACCCATTCTTATTGTCGTAAATATTTATTACTTCACCGTTCTTGTCCAGTTGAGCTATATAACCCACACCAGCTACCCATATATGTTGCGCTTTATCTATCAGCAAATGGCCAAGTCCGTCATCTGGCAATTTTTTACCCTTTCTCTTACTGTTATCAAAAAAGACGGCTTCGCTTTTTGCCGGATCAATACGAATAAGCCCTTTTTCAGAGGTAGTCCAAATAAACCCTTCCGCATCCTGTCGAACAAGCGGATGGTATAAACCATTTAATGATGAGATTCTTTTATTCCAATTGATCATTGAATCTCCCTGTCGCTGCCATGAATACAATCCCTGGTAAGTAGCCAGCCACATGTTTGATTTTGCATCTTCGAAGATATTGGTGACCGTTCTTCTTTCTTTGGGGTCAGGGAAAAAATCAACATAATGTTTAATGAATTTGCCTGTCTTTGGATCGAGTACCTGAACACCTAATCCATGACCTATCCAGATCATGCCGTCCTGCGCCTGCACAATTGAAAACACACCCGCTTCTTTGATGCCGGGCACCTGTTTGATATCCTCATCGTTTGAAGAAGTATTCCTGTTCCATTTGTAAACGCCTCCGATCCATACACTCACCCACCATGTATTGCCCGTTTTATCGGTGTTATCCTTGACAAACCCGCTCGTAAAAAAATATTGAGAATTGGTTAACTCATCTTTTTCCTGCCAGATGCGATACCGGTGAAACCGAATTGTATGCGGATCATATTTTTCCAGGCCATATTCAGTACCGATCCAGACTATGCCTGAACTCGTGTCCCGGAATATGCAAGTGACCTGTCCCAGGTTGTGAGAGTATTTATCCCTGGGGTCATTTTTGAATTGATAAAATTTTCTCTCCAATGTATCATAAGCCATCAATCCATAAGCACCGCCACCACACCACATAAAAGGACGACCCTGGTCATCTTTATCAAATTGAAAAACGGTCATTGATTCAGGGGGAGTTGGTACCCGATCAAACCGCTGCCTGTTATCATCCCAGATAAAGAATCCGTGGGACCAGGAGTTCATCCATAATTTTCCATTTGCGTCTTCTTTTACTGAACCACACAAAGTATCTGAATCTCTATGATTCCAATCATAACCCAAAAGGTACCTGAACTTTTCAGTTTTTTGATCGAATAAATATTTTGCTCTTCCAATATTCATCCAGATACGATCCTTGCTGTCGATCTCGACGAAATTTGCATGAAACCTGGCTGCCGGCAGTTGATATCTCTTCCACTGTAAAGTTTCCTGGTCAATTGAATACAAAAATTCATTCACAAGAAACCAACCCTTACCCTTTGAATCAAATTCACCATACATCGCATCCTGCCTGGGATGATTATCTCCGTCAGCTTTTAGATCGATCCTGTAGATCTTCAATGTACGCGTATCGATCCGGCAAAGACCACTATTTGTCGCAACCCATAAAAACCCTTTTTTATCAAGCGTGGTACCCGCGATATAATTTCCCGGAATAGATTGATCATTGTTGGGTTCGTTTTGAAAGACCTTGAAAGAGATCCCATCAAAACGGTTAAGACCATTTGCCGTTCCCAACCAGATAAAGCCATCCTTATCTTTTGTTATGCTGATAATACTTTCGTGCGATAGGCCATTGTCCGTAGTAAATTGTTCAAATGAAAAATTGAAACGTTGTGCTTCTGCTTTTTGAAGGCAACAAAGAAACACGACAATAACTAAAAAAATACTATCACTAATTTTTTGCATGAAGTAGTTTACAATCTACTAAACTTTGCCCAAAAACATTTTCAGTAATACTTAGACAATAGTTGTTTGTCGATCCCCTTTTTTACTGCGAGTTTATATAGCCAATTTAATAAAGGCTGTAACCATGATAAAATTCCCGGAACATTTGATCCTGATGCCACAGATAAATAGCCACGGATAAGCCAGTTACCCGGTAAACCATTTTTTCGGACCTTCCCATCCCTTGCCAAACCATTCAAGACTGATACAAGTAATTGATACCCGATGTTTCCGGGCTGAATTACCACTTTGAATTTTACTGATTGGCCGGTTTCATTAAAATAACGGTGCACCATTTTTATTGGGATCAAAACATAATCACCTTTTTTTAAGGTTTTAATTTCCTTTCCCAGCTGCATTTTTAACTCGCCTTCCAGCACCTCGTAGTATTCTGAAAATTCATTGTGATAATGCAGGGGAATTGAACCCCAGGGGTCTAATGTAATTTCCGCTACTGTTCTCGTGCCACTTGTGTCTTCACAAAGCTCTTTGAACTCGATCCTGTTACCCAGGATTGGATTGCTATGTACTCTATTCTTCATGTAAAAAACTTAATACAAAGTTCTTTACGCTGTGGTTTCTATAAATAGCATATCAATGTGAAAATGGCCACGATCTCCATCGGGATTTTGAGATTCATGCTAACGATCATTCTTCATGGCCAAGCTTTATTGAATGTTCCTGGTGCTGTTGCCCGCGCCGTTTGAATTAAAGCCATTTTTCATGTTGATTGGTTTAGCGGTTAATGATCACTAATTGATGTAGTTGGTAAAGGTTATAAGGTCCGGAAATCCTTGCTGTGCGATTTTTTCTACTGGTTTATTGCCAACATACGCATAAATGTTCATATCATCCGCATAGAAGATCGGATCCGTCTGCAAGAACCTCCCGACCCTCGGGTGATACACGCGCGCCTTGTAGTGATAGAGCCCGAGCTCCGCCAGCCAAGCCTGCCCCGTGTAGCCGAACCT
>JAICPX010000206.1 GCA_025929635.1 Chitinophagaceae bacterium | reverse complement strand
TACTTGGCGCAAAAACCTTTGCTTACCACAGCAGCGTTGGCTGCCCGTTCAAATGCGCTTTTTGCGGTGTAGTTCCTATTTATAATGCAAGATGGCGGGGACGTTCCGCTCAAAAAATATACGATGATATAAAATGGGTAAAAGAAAAATATGGGGTTGATGCTATTGAGTTTTATGACAGCAATTTTTTTGTATCTGAAAAAAGGGTTGTTGATTTTTCTAATCTCATAAAGAAAGAAGGACTTGTTTGGTGGGGTGAAGGAAGAATTGATACTATCGATAAATATGCGGATGAAAGTCTAGCGCTTATGCGGGAGGCGGGTTGTGTGATGATCTTTCATGGAGCTGAAAGCGGGAATGATGAAATGCTAAAGAAGATGGACAAAGGCGGAACGCAATCGGGTGAACAGATAAAGCGTTTTGCTGCCCGAATGGCAAAGTTTGACATTATACCCGAGTATTCATTTGTAGTGGGAACGCCTGCAGATACGGAAGAAGAAGTAAACAGGCAAATTGATTTCGACATTCAGTTTATCCGGGAGATAAAAGAGATAAATCCCAAAACTGAGATCATCATTTATGTTTACAGCCCGGTTCCTACCGAGGGCTCACAGTTATCTTTTGATGTAATTAAATCAGGGTTCCATTTCCCTCAAACCCTCGATGAATGGACAAACCCGCAATGGGAAAATTTTGACTTGCATAGAAATCCCCTTACTCCCTGGCTAAAACCCTATATGATCAAAAAAATAAAAGATTTTGAAACGGTATTGAATGGATACTATCCGACTGTGACAGACACAAAACTGACCCCTTTTAGGATTAAGCTCCTGAAGTTGTTTTCTTCTCTTCGTTATAAGAATAACTGGAACAAGTTTCCTTACGAAATTAAAATGATGCACAGGCTGTTTAAGTATCGCCGGCCAGAGCTGGAAGGTTTTTAAATTATGAAGACTGCATTAAAAAATATTGTTGCTCATACGTACAAACCTTTCCTGGAAAAATATCTTTCCAAAAAAAGGATATACACTTTTGGAAAAATAAGATTACAAATTCCGCCCGAAGTTTTTCATCCCGGCTTCTTTACCAGCACACAGTTTTTGCTTCGATACATAAGGAACTTACAATTGAATGGAAAAAGATTCCTGGAACCTGGCGCAGGAAACGGGTTGATCTCTATTTATGCAGCAAAACACCGCGCAAAAGTCACGGCGACTGACATTAATCCTGTTGCCATAGAATATTTGAAGATTAATAGTGTTGAAAATAATGTCCAGGTGAGTATAATTCAATCAGACCTGTTTGAAAATGTCCCGTTGCAGCAATTCGATATTATTGCAATTAACCCGCCTTACTATAAAAAGAACCCGCAAACATTATTGGATCACGCATGGTATTGTGGCGAGAATGGTGAATTCTTTTTTCAGCTGTTTGCGCAATTGCCGGGATATCTTCATAAAACTTCGGAAGTGTTAATGGTGTTGTGTGAAGGTTGCGATATCGGGATGATAAAGAACGCTGCGGCTGAGAACGGGTTTATATTGAACTGCGTTGACACAAAACAAACATTGATCGAGAAAAATTTTATTTATAAAATTGAATGGAGCTGATGACTTCGTTAGCTACACATACAAAGAACGATTTTTCTACACTGTATTATTTACTTCGCCGGGCTGAAGGAAGAATATACACTGATGGCGAAGTGGCTTTACTCCCGGCAATAAACGAACGGCATAAACATTATAAGGAATGGATAGCGAGGAAATCATCAGTTGACAAGCTTATAAAATATTTAGGTGACAAAAAAAAAGGGCTTCGAATCCTGGAAGTCGGGTGTGGTAATGGGTGGTTAGCTGCTAAACTTGCTGCCCTCCCCGGAGCAAGCGTTACCGGAATTGATATCAATGCAGAAGAATTAGAACAGGCAAAAAGAGTTTTTGATAAGATCAGAAACCTTGAATTTTTCTATTGTTCATTGGATGATGAGCTGATAAAAGAGTCGCGATACGATATAATTGTTTTTGCCGCTTCTATTCAATATTTCTCTTCTTTGGGAAACGTGCTTGGGAATGCAATTAGTGTGTTAAAACCGGGTGGAGAGATCCATCTCATTGATTCAAACTTTTATTCTCAGAAGGAAGTAGCGGCTGCACGGCAGAGGACAACTGACTATTACCGATCGATCGGTTTCCCGGAAATGATCGACAATTACTTTCATCATTCAAAAGAAGAACTGATACAATTTGATCACGAAATTCTTTATGACCCTTATTCCCTGATCAACCGGATTAAAGCAAATAAAAACCCGTTTTACTGGATAAGAATAAATGCTTAGTCAACCTCTATATCATACATATAAGCGATACCGCACATTGCAGACGGACAGGATCACAGTATTGCCGATAGTGATCCTGATGCCACACAGCGCATGCAATTGCCGTTGCGTAATGTGTGATATCTGGAAAGACAATCAGAACCTGAAACAACTAAGCGAAGACGATATAAGGGACCTGCTAAATACTTTCAGAAAATTTGAAACCAGGCAGGTCTTGATGTCGGGGGGCGAGGCGTTACTTCATCCTAACTTTTTCAGGTTTTGCGAGATATTAAAAAATGAATCGATAAAAGTCAGTTTGCTTTCCACGGGGCTTACTTTGAAAAAATATGCTGCCCAGCTTGTTGAAAATGTATATGAGATAATTGTTTCGCTTGACGGCGATGCTGCGACGCATGACACAATTCGAAATATTCCGGGGGCTTATGAAAAATTAAAAGAAGGAGTGAAGACAATCAAATCGCTGAGTCCGGGTTTCAGAGTTACTGGCCGTACAGTGATCCATCGGCTCAATTTTCAAAAATGGCCCGATATTATCGACGCAGCAAAGGAGATCGGGCTGGATCAAATTAGTTTTTTACCGGCCGATGTAAGCAGTCACGCATTCAATCGTGAGGTGCTGTGGAGTGATGCCAGGCAGCATGAGATATTACTGGAAAAAGACGATGTGCCTGAATTACGAAATATTATCCATCATTTGACAGTTAGCTATAAGAAAGATTTTGAAACAAAATTCATCGCGGAATCCGAAGAAAAGATATTGAGGATATATAAATACTATGGCGCGTGTTATGGATTAAATGAATTTCCTTATAAAAAATGCAATGCGCCATGGGTATCTGCCGTGGTGGAAGCAGATGGCACCGTAAGACCCTGCTTTTTTCATCCGGCATTTGGAAATATACATGATCAACCGTTGGATA
Source organism: Chitinophagaceae bacterium (assembly GCA_025929635.1). Taxonomy (GTDB): domain Bacteria; phylum Bacteroidota; class Bacteroidia; order Chitinophagales; family Chitinophagaceae; genus VBAS01. Next base: position 4,608 of record JAICPX010000206.1, on the reverse strand, counting down.
CAATATTGAATAGTGATAAAGCGATTGAGTTTAGAAAAAACCTGGATATAGACACAAACGATATTTGCAAAAAATGTGTGTGTTATCTTAATTTGCCTCCGCAGGTGAATCCAATAACAGAAAATTAAAAAGATGAGAATTCTTTTTTCACATTCTTATTTTCTGCGCTTTGATCCCAAACAATGGGAAACGGGACTTCCTTATCCTCCTTTAGGAACATTATATGCAGCGGCTTTACTGCGTGAACAAGGTCATGAAGTTTCGCTGCATGATGTGATGTTTGCAAAAGAACCCGGCGAGATCATTCCCATTATTGAAAAATTCAAACCGGATATTTTGGTGCTTTATGATGATGGATTCAATTATCTCACCAAAATGTGTCTTACCAATATGCGTGAAGCGGCATTTAGAATGAGTAAGATAGCAAAGGAGCGGGGTTGTACGGTGATTGTATCAAGTTCTGATTCGACCGATCATTATGAAAAATACATTGAAGAAGGAGCCGACTTCATACTTATTGGCGAAGCCGAAATTACATTGCTTGAGCTGGTGAATGCTTTGCAGAAAAATGAACCCGGCTTTTCATCGATCGCCGGGCTGGCCATGAAGCAGAAAGATTATATCATTAAAACAAACAAACGACTTGTTTTAAAAGATCTTGATAGCCTGCCATTCCCCGCGTGGGATCTTGTCGACATAAAACCTTATCGTGAATCGTGGATCAATCATGCCGGATATTTTTCGATAAACATGGGAACAACAAGAGGTTGCCCGTTCAAATGTAACTGGTGTGCAAAACCAATCTATGGCAATCGTTACAATTCACGTTCACCACAAAATGTAGTGAATGAGCTGAAAATGCTGAAAGAAAAGTTCCAGTTTGATCATGTGTGGTTCTGCGATGATATTTTTGGACTGAAGCCTGGTTGGGTAAAAGAATTTGCCGATCTTATTGAAAAAGAAGATTTGAAATTCAGATTCAAGATACAAGCCAGGGCCGATCTTTTATTACAGGAGAATTATATCCGGGATCTTGCCAGGGCCGGTTGTGATAATATCTGGATGGGAGCGGAGAGTGGTTCGCAAAGGATCCTTGATGCGATGGATAAAGGAACAACAGTGGAACAAATAGAAGAGTCAACAAAGCTCATTCGCAAATACGGAATGAAGCCCTCTTTCTTTATCCAGTTTGGATATTTGGGAGAAACGAAAGAGGATATCAGGAAAACCGTCAGGATGATCAATAAACTTTTGCCCTATGAGATTGGCATCTCTGTTTCCTATCCATTACCCGGTACTATTTTTTACGAAAAGGTAAAAACTGATCTTAGTGTAAAAACAAACTGGACGGATTCGGATGAACTGGCATTGATGTTTCGTAATACCTACCAACCGGCTTTTTATAAACAGCTCTACCGCTATGTACACAGAAGCTACCGTATGCATCTTGCGTTAGACAGTATAAAACAGCTCTTATCACAACCGGCAAAGGCCTCTTCTAACAAACTAAAAAAGGCATTATCCTGGTTTTATTACACACCGGCAACCATTCTTGCCAAACTGAAATTACAGTCACTTGAAAAAGCTGCTGCATCGTGAATAATACGGTTAATTCTTTAAATGAGCAGGCCGCAGAAAAAGCGTTTAGTAAACAATCGGCAATTTTTGATCAGCTATATTCATCGAATACGATCATTCAATACAAGCGGCAGCGGGTAAGAGATCATGTTAGTCAATACGTAAAGCCCAATAGCAATATACTCGAATTAAATGCAGGCACAGGTGATGATGCCATTTGGTTTGCGGAGCAGGGTCATACAGTTCACGCAACAGATATTTCAAAAGGCATGCAGGGGAAGCTTGTTGAAAAAGTAGAGCAGGCAAACCTTGCGCCCAGAATTTCAACTGAAATATGTTCCTTCACTGAATTGGTCCGGCTGCAACAAAAAGGACCCTACGATCTTATCTTTTCAAATTTTGCAGGTTTGAATTGCACAGGGGAGTTAGGTCAGGTGCTGCGATCGTTTTCATCATTACTTAACCCGGGCGGCATCGTGACGCTTGTTATCCTTCCGAAATTCTGTTTATGGGAAACAATGATGCTGGCAAAAGGTGAATTCAAAACTGCATTTCGAAGATTCTTTAGTCGTAACGGCGTTACCGCGAATGTAGAAGGCGAGCAATTTACATGCTGGTACTATAATCCTTCTTTTGTGATCAGGAATATGAAAGATGAGTTTGATCTGTTGTCTGTGGAAGGTCTTTGTACAATGGTACCACCTTCTTATTTAGAGAACTTTCCCAACAAAAGACCCGTCTTGTTTAAATGGCTAAAGGAAAAGGAAGATAAGTGGAAATCAAAATGGCCATGGAGAAATATTGGGGACTATTATATCATTTCATTCAGAAGGAAGAGTTGATCAGTCATTGATCACTTCATTTAGCCTTGTTTCATACACGTCTATGAACCGGTCATGGAAGAATATCGGGTTCGGTTTTGAAACATGCTTCCCCATTTTTAATCCCATTCGTTCACCTTTTGTATTCAGGCGCTTCTCATCCTCCTTTTTTTTCCATCGTTTGGTGGTAAGCCGGAAGAAGTAGTTCTCCAGCCAGTTACCGAACCTTGTATTGAAAAATGATTCCAAGAATTTCTTGTGCCACGGTGAACGTTCTTTTTCTTTCTTGACCTCCGGTAATGATAGGTTTGGAAAATAAACAAATGACCAGCCATTGGCGTCAAAGAATTTTTTCATGCTGCCATTCCCGGCCATTGGAATTAGCGTAAATAATTCTGTTGCTGTATAAATGTTCTTTTCTTCGATTACCAGGTGCGCTTCATCAACAAAATAATTCATACAGTAATGGCGATTGCGATTTTTCAGAAATGGGTTTTTCTTAAAAATGTGAAGAAGGGTCCTCGCTATCCATAACCTGTTTGATTTTGTGATAATAAAATAATCAATGTCGGCATGTTCATCCGCAAAATTCTTTGACACGGACCCTGAAACGCCTACCGCTCTTACATAAGGAAAACTATAAATTGTTGATGCGATCCTTTCTGCGATTTTCAGTAAAGATCCTGCTCTTTCATTACCCTTTATTCTTCTCTCGTACAATGAAAGATCATTTTGTAAAGAATAGAACTCATTTAGGCGAAAGATCTTTCGAGCCTTGATTAAATCCTGCAAGGCAACGGTAAAGTCAATTTCACCACAAGTTTGATCAAGAAATGATCTTATTTCTCCCGGTGTCAGCGGATAACGGAAAATGTCAAAATAAGCCAGGACTTTCAATATGCTTTTGTCCATGCCCGATCTCTGTCGAATTGATGTTGACACCTCAGTATTTCTAGTTAATGTATCCATTCTTTTTTCTGAAAAGCGTTTTGATCCATTCCCTGGTAAGCAAATATAAAAACCAGGAATTTGTGTGTAGATATCGGTTAAATAGTCTTTTGGGTTGCTGAAGAAGACGATAAAACCATTCAAGCGCCATGTTTTGCATCCATTTAGGTGCCCTTTTTTGAAGGCCAGCCACAACGGGGAGTGCACCTCCAATACCTAAAAGAACCGCCGGTATCCTTTGATAATTCTCAGCCATCCATTTTTCCTGTTTAGGACAACCTAAGGCAACCAATACAAGGTTAGCTCCTGACTTATTAATCTTTTCTATATGATGATCTATCTCATCTTCCGTCAACTCTCTGAATGGCGGTGAGATTGCGCCTGCCAGGCAGATGTTGGGATAATTTGAATTTATTTTCAGTCTCATCGCATCTATTACATCCTTAGTGGAGCCATAGATAAAAACAGAAATATTTTGAGGGTCTGGTTTTTCAAGGATCGTCTCTATAAATTCCATCCCGGTAATTCTTTCCTGTGATTTACGGTGAAGTAATCTGGATGCAATTGATATCGGCCTGCCATCCGCCAACACAAGATCTGCCCGGTTTACTTTGTTCCGAAAGGACTCGTCTTTATGGGCCTCCACCGTCATATGTGCATTTGCAAAGCATATGTAAGAAGCTTTTTTTTCCCCCGCCAATTGGATCACGCGATTGACACTTTCATCAAAGCTGATATGATGAACATCCAGGCTCATTATGGTCAGGCGCTCACTCATTGTACTTTGCTATCGCATTTTCGTATATCTTCAGCATAGCCATGTAATGGATTTCCGGCTGATATTTTTCAAGATAAGTTTGGCGTGCATTTTTATAAAACATATTATTATTTCCTGTTTCCCTCAAAAATATTTCAATCTTTTTTTCCAGGTCACCTGGGTCCCCGGCTGTAAAATGAAAACCATTATAACCGTCGCTGATCGATTCGCTCAAAACCCCCAGCCGGGAAGCAATTACGGGTGTACCCGATGCGAATGCTTCAATGACTGTCAAAGGAGTCCCCTCATACCAAATGGATGGACAGATAAATGCTTTGCACCGTTTCATGTATCCTTCCAACTGCCACTTATCCAATTGACCAAGGAAAGAGATATTGGGGTAATGCTTGCTTTCTTGTTCCAAAAATACCTTTTCCGGCCCGTCGCCGACAATCACAACTTTTTGATGGGGCATATTGGCAAATGCCCGTGTAAGTATATGAG
>JAICPX010000284.1 GCA_025929635.1 Chitinophagaceae bacterium | reverse complement strand
GTGGAGACACACATCACGGCATCCTTTTCACATTACTCATAAGAAAAATAATTTCCGCCCGCCCGGGGTCTTGCCCGGCAACGCCTCCAATATAAATGAATGAAGCGGGCAGACCCCGGGATATGACGCAATCAAACAACTCCGGGGCCTGTCCACAACCGTTACCATTCGTAAATGCATTATGGACAAGACCCCGAAGGGATACAATAATTTCATTCATGCACATATCGCTTGACGGTTTTGTAGCAGGCCCGAACGGAGAAATGAACTGGATCAAAGTTGATGAAGAAATTTTTGATCATGTCGGTAAGCGGATATAGGTTCTATTTTGTTTCACGCCAAGACGCCAAGAGGCAAAGACGCCAAGATATTCTTTGCGCCTTTGCGTGAGAAATAGAAAATAATTTCATTTATACACATATCGCTTGACGGTTTTGTAGCAGGCCCGAACGGAGAAATAAACTGGTTCAATGTTGATAAGTGTTTGCTTTTTATTTCACGCAAAGTCGGAGAATTTTCTTGGTGTGCTGCTTTTATTCTTTGCGCCTGGTAATGGGAAGAGTGTTCACACTTCTCTGGAAGACTTACGAATGCCGCAATTACTTGATTTATTTGGACATGAATCCAATTAGAATGCAGAAACAAAAAATATAAGTACTGTTAATCCGATGTTATCAATCAAAAGATACTTGTCATTAATCGTCGCAGAAGAAGAATTTAATCGTAACTTCACAAGTATCCACCTTGGCCTGGATCTTCCCAGGGTTATCTTTTTTCTCTTTAGCCACACAGCCTGCAGAAAATATATCAGGCTTAGATTTTATTCATCGCAAAATACATTATTATGGAAAACATTATTTTATATATCACCGCTGCCGTATTGCTTTTTTTTACAATTGGCGTTAAGATTGTTAGACCTACACACAGGGGACTTATAGAAAGACTCGGAAAATACAGGCGTTTCGCAAAGCCAGGATTCCACTGGATCATCCCATTTATTGAAAGAATGTTTATTGTCAATACAACAGAGCAAATGGTAGATGCAGAAGCCCAGGAGATCATCACCAATGACAACCTGAATGCATCAGTAGATGCGCAGGTTTATTTCAGGGTCATTGGTGATGAAGAGAGTGTAAAACAATCACAGTATAATGTGAATCGTTACCAATGGCAGATTGTGAACCTTGCACGAACTACGTTAAGAAATATTATCGGAACACTCACATTAAGATCGGCTAATAGTGAAAGAGGAAAGATCAATGCGGAATTACATAAGACGTTAATGGAAGAAACCAGGAGCTGGGGAATAGATGTTATACGAACAGAGTTAAAACAAATTGATCCACCGGCTGACGTCCAGGAGACAATGAATAAAGTAGTGAAGGCCGAGAATGAAAAAATTGCTGCGATAGATTATGCCACAGCAAGAGAAACGGTTGCTGATGGAGAAAAAAGAGCTCGTATAAAGGAAGCAGAAGGTTCGAAACGTGCAAAAATTTTACAGGCGGAAGGTGAAGCAGAAGCAATAAAAATGGTAAACGAAGCAGCAGAAGCCTATTTTATTGGCAATGCACAAGTATTGAGAAAACTGGAAGCAGTAGAAAAAGCGATGAGTGAGAATACAAAATTTGTTGTGCCTGCCGGTTCCGACCTCGTAAATGTAATTAGTGAGATGGCTGGTATTTTGCCAATAAAAACTGCTGCAAAAAAAGAAAATGGGTATCCGCCAATTAGTGGTGTTCGTTAAATTCCGGTACACCCTTTATATAAATATTGAAATCAAAAATTTTACAAAATGATCATACAATTAAATTCAGATAATAACCTGGTAATACATGAAGAATATAGAAATAAATTAGATGGCCTGTTAACTGCTGAATTAAGCAGGTTCTATGATTCCATTTCCAGGTTAGAAGTTCACCTCTCCGATGAAAATGGTGGTAAAATTGGTGTCAATGACAAGCGATGTATGCTGGAAGCGAGGAAAGAAGGTAAATCACCAATAGCGGTGATTGAAGTAGGCGCAACTTACGATACGGCGATTTCGGGAGCACTTGATAAAATGAAAGCCTTGCTTTCAACTAAAGAGGGAAAGTTGAAATCAAAAAGAGATCGGGGCGCCAATGGCTTACCTTAATATTTGTACACTTGTTGAGCTTAGACACCAAGAAACGATGTCTTCGTACAAATACACAATGACATTGGTGTATAGTTAAATAAATTTTCTTCAATTAATTCATGCCTTCAAATAAAATAAAATGAAACAAACATATACTTTACTAAAAATGAATTCTCTGTTCCTGGCAGCCATCCTGGTCATTTTCTTTTCATCGTGCTCTAAAAAAATGATTTTTAGCAGCTCAGGTACAGTACCTGCAGCAGTTGGGTCAGTAAAGATCAAAAAAGATAGAAATCATAATCAAAATATCCAGGTTAGGGTTACACATCTGGCACCTGCTTCTAAACTATCACCCCCACAAAAAACTTATGTAGTTTGGATGGTGACAGAAAATAATGGGACTAAAAACATTGGTCAGTTACATAGCTCAGGCAGCCTGTTTTCAAAAACATTGAAAGCATCACTGACGACTGTAACTTCTTTCACACCAACCAGTTTTTATATTACTGCCGAGGACGATGGCAATGTTCAATATTCATCTTCATTCGTTGTGCTTACTACACAATGAAATAATTGATGAGTAATTAATCACGTCAATGTGATTGCAGCTTTTCCGTCCTCCGCCTTGGTTCGTGTCCGTAAAAAAATAAGACGTCCCGATGCCCGCATTGCTATCGCAATGCCCCCACGCATCGGAACGAATAACATGATGGTGATGCGTGGGGACACACATCACGGCATCCTTTTCACATTACTCATAAGAACAATAATTTCCGCCCGCCCGGGGTCTTGCCCGTCAACGCCTCCAATATAAATGAATGAAGCGGGCAGACCCCGGGATATGACGCAATCAAACAACGCCGGGGTCTGTCCACAACCGTTACCATTCGTAAATGCATTATGGACAAGACCCCGAAGGGATACAATAATTTCATTTATGCACATATCGCTTGTCGGTTTTGTAGCAGGCCCGAACAAAGAAATGAACTGGATCAAAGTTGATGAAGAAATTTTTGATCATGTTGGTAAGCGGATAAGCGGGGTGCTCATTGTCCCTCCCGATAGCTATCGGGACGGGGGCTGGATCACCGAACATCGTACTTTACAAAGTGGGGTGGGCTACGATGCGAGGTTTAAAGTCCATCCCAATCATAAACAGGGTTTATGATCAACCCAATTTCCCCGCCAGCTGGGGATAATGTACAGCTTGAATTTCGTAATGGGCATATGAGAAAAATAATTTCATTTATGCACCTATCGCTTGACGGTTTTGTAGCAGTACCGAACGGAGAAATGAAACGGATCAAAGTTGATGAAGAAGTTTTTGATCATGCCGGTAAGCTATTAAGCGAAGGCGACAATGCATTGACGGGCAACTTATTTTCACGCAGAGACGCCAAGGAGCAAAGCTGCAAAGTTTTCTTCTTAGCGTCTTAATCATCTTTCCCCCTTGGCTGATAAACTTTTTGATCAGTTTTTTACAGCGACAAAAAAAGAATTAACTTTCTCGAAAGTATTACAATTATGAAAACAATGACTTGTAAACAATTGGGCGGTGCTTGTGATAAAGAATTTCATGCAAACAGTTTTGAAGAGATGGCAACACAAAGCAAACAACATGCAATGGAGATGTTTCAAAAAGGAGACAAAGCTCATATGAATGCAATGACTGAAATGCAGGGACTAATGCAATCACCTGCTGATATGAAAACATGGATGGATAATAGACGAAATGAATTTAATTCGCTTCCTGACCACATTTGATAATATTTTTTAAGTATATCATTGGTTGCAAATAAATTACAATTGGATAGGAAGTTTGCTAAGGACTGCATGATTGCCCTGGTTAAGTCAGCCCCTCAGTTTTTCTCATCAGATTTTAATGTGGTATAAATAATAATTCTTCTATCTTTAAAAATATCCTGCCTCTGCCTTATCCAATGACTCCGTTTCCCACCTTGTAGTGATCTATAACCAAAAAATAAAAATCATGAAATCGAAGCAAACTCTTTTTCCAGCATTTGTATTGTTGATCATTGTTTCTTGTACATCAACGTCAGAAAAAAGTGCCACAATACCTGCCTCCAATGATAAGGTAGCGTTGATTCAACACCCTGTTGCAGACTACGATAATTGGCGGGCTGTTTTTGATGCAGATAATGCAGCGAGGCAATCATTTGGAGTTATAACCCGGGGCGTTGGCCGTGGACTAGATAATACAAATGATATTATCATGTTCTTTAACGTAGACGATACTTCGAAAGCTAATGCATGTATGAACAGGCCTGAGTTAAAACCGCTCATGGATTCGGGTGGTGTAACAGCGGCACCCACACTTGTCTATTTAAACGCCGTAAGAAATGACACTTCTGTAGTTGATACTAAAGACAGGCTACTGGTCATTCATAAAGTCAAAGATTTTGATGAATGGCTAAAAGTTTACGATGATGAAGGCATGGAAAAAAGAAAATCATCCGGTCTTGTGGACCGTGCCCTGGGTCGCGGTATGGACGATCCAAATATGGTTTATGTTTTATTTGCCGTTTCAGATTGGGAAAAAGCAAATGCACGAACAAGCTCCGAGGAATTGAAAAAAATAATGACCGATGCAGGAGTAGAGGGACAACCGACCTTTGTAAAATACAAGTTGCAATGAAGACCTTCCGTACTTATTACACTATCGCCTGGGATTAAAACCAGGAACATCCCTACCATATATGAACAGTTAATGTCGGCAACTATATTGCTGAACAACAGGGAAGCTGAAAACTGTCTAGAGTAGGCGTTACTTTTAAATTTTTAAAAATGCCAACGGTTGTAATTCGTCACAAAGTGGGAGACTTCAACACATGGTTAAATGGACACCAGGACCGTGTTGATCTGTTCTCAAAATTTGCATCTGGTTTCCAGACTTTTCAGGACACAGGTGATCCTAATTCAGTTGTGTTAGTCGCGGAAGTTTTTGACATGGAGGGAATGCAGGCTTTAATGAGCAATCCGGAAGTAATGGAAAAGATCGCAAAAGAAAAACATACGGTAAGAGATCCTATCATAGTCTCAATGCCGGTAGAAGTACCAGCTGAAGTATAAGATTGAGTTGTGGAACGATCAGATCGAAGAAGCCGGCATACCCGGCTTCTTACTTTATACGATTTGTTCAGGAACTTATCGTCAGGTAAAAAATTACAGATAAAAAATAAAACCTTATGAGAAAAATAATTCCATTTATGCACTTATCGCTTGCCGGTTTTGTAGCAGGACCGAATGGAGATATAATTATTTCAATTTGGACTTCGCAAGAAAGCCATTAACATCCAACCAGTGCATGAATGCATCGAACCAACGATTACTCGTTCGATTGGGATTACCCAGGCCGAAACCATGTCCTCCATTTTGATAAAGATGAAACTCAACCGGGATGCCTGCTTTGAACTAGGAATCTACAACACCAAACTGGCCCCTGAAAAGAAAATCATCAGTTGCAATGACATTGAACATAGGCGGCGCATTTTTTGGCACTGTTACGGGGCCCATACCACCATAGATAGGTCCAATGAAAGCTAATTTCATGATTTTAGAGTTCAATGTGCAATGCATAGTGAGACCTGCACCTGCTGAAAAACCGATCATACCTATTCTGCTGGTGTCGATGCTCCACTTCGCAGCATTTTTCACGATCATATTGTAGGCGGCCTCGGCATCCTGTAACTGGTTAGACAGATCAAGCTGCGGTGGACGTGGTGGTGTTGTTGTACCTCTTGAAGAATCGGTGGAAGGAGTAAAACGTGGACGATTCATCCAGGCTTTAAAACTATCGAGCGGCTCTGCAGTAGGATATAGCCGGTATTTAAGTACAAATGCAGTAACTCCTTTTGCAGCGAGTGCCTCAGCCACTTCCCATCCTTCATTTCCCATAGAGAGCCATCGAAAACCTCCACCGGGTGCAACGATCACGACTGCACCGTTCGCCGTTCCCGGTTTCGGGAAAAAAGGAGTAAGCGTGGCAGCAGTGATATTGCGGGCCATCGGATCACCCCATTGCCTGAACCATGTTTCAGAAGCTGGTTGATCTTTAACGCCACCTGTATTGAGTGGGATCGCATT
>JAICPX010000367.1 GCA_025929635.1 Chitinophagaceae bacterium | reverse complement strand
GGAACCAAGGATAATTACGAGTTCCTGGCCTCTATGAACGGTTAAACCAGGATCTACAGAATTTAACGGATTTTTGATGGATATAATAGAGTTCACTCATAAATGAACTCTTTTTTTATTTTGTTATTTCCTAATTTTCCGCATCAATCATTTCAATCCTTTAATCCTGGTTTTTGTCAGTCGAAAAAATAAATATTGAATACTTTCTTGAGTTATCAAAACGTCATCCTGTAATTGATGTTCGCAGCCCGGGAGAGTACAATCATGCTCATATTCCCGGTGCATTTAGTATACCATTATTTACTGATGAAGAAAGGGCAATAGTTGGAACCGCTTACAAACAGGATAGTCGTGAAAAAGCGATCAAGCATGGTTTGGATTTCTTTGGACCGAAGATGAAGAAGATGGTTGAGGAAGTTGAAGCAATAGTCAGCCGGCAGTCTGCAATCGGCAGCCAGGGAGAGCTGAGACTGCGAACTGCGAACTGCATACTGGTTTATTGCTGGCGTGGTGGCATGCGGAGTGGTGCTGTCGCATGGCTGCTTGACGTATATGGCTTCAAAGTATTTACCCTCATCGGTGGTTATAAAAAATTCAGGAATTATGTTTTGGATACATTCAGGCTACCATTCGATCTTAAAATTCTTGGAGGATATACTGGTTCTGGTAAAACGGAAACGATAAAAGAATTGGAAAGAAGAGGCGAGACGGTGATCAACCTCGAAGAGATCGCCCAACACAAGGGGTCCGCATTTGGAAATATTGGTATGCCCAAACAACCAACGCAGGAAATGTTTGAAAATATTCTCGCCTCCGGCTTAAGGATCAAACGTTATGAACCAAAAGATCAAACTCCGTTTCCGCAAATAGTTTTGAACCATTCGCCAATCTGGGTAGAAGATGAATCGCAACGTATCGGGCATGTAAACATTCCAAATGAATTGTGGAATACCATGCGACGATCACCTATCTACTTTCTGGACATCCCTTTTGAAGACAGGCTGGATCACCTCGTGGAAGAGTACGGCCGGCTGGATAAGGAGAAGGTGATCGATGCCATTGAAAGGATCAGGGAAAGATTAGGCGGGCTGGAGTCAAAACGTGCCATTGACTATTTGAATGAGAATAATACAATAGAAAGTTTCCGCATTTTGCTGAAATACTACGATAAATGGTATACAAAAGGGCTGCACAATCGGGAGAACATAAATTCGTTATTACATTTGATAAAATGTGATACTGTATCGACTGAAAACGCTAAAAAACTGGTTCAACTGCCCGTGTATCATGAAAATAATTAAGCCCTTATTCCTCCTTCTTCTTTTTCCCACATTCGGTTTCGCACAATCATTGAACGGCGTTTACACAGGCGTTTTGTCAAACGACAGCACAACGATCCGGAAAGATCAATCTTTTGAGATGGCACTCACAGAATACAGGGGGAAGGTCTACGGATATGCCTATTCAACATTCATAGTAAATGACACGCTTTATTATATCGTAAAAAGAGTAAAGGGACAAGTAGAAGGTGATGTTTGCGAAGTAGAGGACGATGACGTGATCTCTCATAACTTCCCTCAAAAACCTGAAAAGAAAGTTTACGTTACTTATACCTTACGAAGAAATGCATCAGATAGTACCTGGCGGCTGGATGGTAACTGGAAGACGAATCTCACAAAGAAACACTATGCCATATCTGGTAAAGTGGAAACAAAAGAAGAAAAGGACCTGAGCAAATCAAAACTTTACGAGCACCTTGGTGACCTCGACTTGCAGAAAACCCTTGTACTTGGCAAGCCGGGGGAAAAAGTTCCTGATACAAAACCAGCTGCAAAAGCAAAAGACAGCAAAGCTGATATTGCTAAAAACGTAGTTAAAAAGGAAGAAGAGAAAAATACAGAAGCAAAACCTGTGGACAAAAACCCGGCAGCTTCAATCGCAAAAACAGATACCAAAGTTCCCGATAATAAATCAAGTTCAATAGTTACTCAGCCAGATTTGAATGAGAAAAAATCAGAGCCGGCTATTGCAAAAACTGAAACAAAAGCTACCGACAATAAAACAACTCCTACTTCATCAAATCCACCTATTCAAAATGAAAAGAAAGATCTTGCGCCATCGAATTCAAATGTTATTGATAAAAAACCTGAAAACAATATTGCCAAAACAGATCCCAGGCTTCCAGATAACAAAACGATTCCTGTTACGCCAAACAATACGCAGGTTCAAAATGTGAACAAGGATATAGCATCAACAAATAAACCAGCGACGGATAGGAAACCAGATGTGGTAAAAACTGAAACACAACCCCAGAATAACAATACAGGCACAAATCCTGTAAATACACCGCCCAATCAAAATGTAAAGAAAGATGTCGCTGCAACAAATATTGCTGATAAAAACCAACAGACCAACGTGGCTAAGCCAGAAACCAGACCCCAGGCAAATGCAAATAATGTTGCGGTAAATAACCAGGTTAAGCAGGAGGAAAAGAAAACCAGTGTTCCGGTAAATTCAAACACTGTTGCCAAAACAGATACAAAGGTTCCTGATAATAAAACAAACAACCCGGTTGTAAACACTCAACCCGGACAAAACGAAAAGAAAGATATTGCCGTCAATGATAAAAAAGCAGATGCTGGTTATGAATTCCAGGAAGTGAAAAGAATAAACAGGACCTTAAAACCGGCGGCCAATTTGGTTAACGAAAGAGTTTCTATCCCTTCTGAAACCATTTTCTTCAAATCAGATAGCCTGTCGATAGCATTGTATGATAATGGCGAGGTTGACGGAGATACAGTTAGTGTTATTATCAATGATGAAATGTTCATTGAGAAACAGGGCTTGAAGTCATCAGCATTCAGAAAAACATTTTATATCCCACAAAATGACAGCGATTCATTGCTTGTAGTTTTATATGCTGAGAACCTTGGTAAGTACCCTCCTAACACCGGTTTATTACAAATAAAAGACGGTGAAGAGGTGTTTTATGTCCGGTTCAAAGCCGATCTTAACAGAAACGCCGCTATCGTACTTCGAAGAAAATCCAAATAGGAATCAGCCTTATACCCGAGATTTGCGGAATGACTATTGACTCACGACTATTGACTTCTGGCTCAATAAAGCTCACTCAATTTTCCCACGGTGTCGGCTGTGGTTGCAAGATCTCCCCAAAAATCCTGGATGAGATCTTAAAAAGCAATCTTACAATTCCCGATAATAAAAATCTTCTTGTTGGTAACAGCAGTAAAGATGATGCCGCCGTCTATGATCTTGAGAATGGGATGGCATTGATTTCTACCACAGATTTTTTTATGCCGATTGTAGATGATGCATTTGATTTTGGAAGGATCGCAGCGGCAAATTCTATCAGTGATGTGTATGCGATGGGAGGAAAGCCATTGATGGCAATTGCTGTGCTTGGTTGGCCGGTTGAAAAAATACCGGTCGAACTTGCACAAAAAGTGATAGATGGCGGAAGGACAGTTTGTAAAGAAGCAGGAATTCCTCTTGCCGGTGGTCACAGTATCGATTCGCCTGAACCGATCTTTGGCTTAGCGGTCACAGGTATTGTTGAAAAGGAGAATTTAAAAAAGAATGACACGGCGCAGGAGGGTGACCTCTTATTTCTTACCAAACCGCTTGGTGTCGGTATTTTATCAACCGCACAAAAAAGGGGATTGCTCAGGGATGAGCACTTGCAAACTATGATCGATCAATTGTCAGCGCTTAATAAGATCGGTGAAGCGCTTGGAAAACTAAAGGGAGTGACAGCGATGACAGATGTTACCGGTTTTGGTTTGCTGGGCCATTTAATTGAAATGGCAGATGGCAGCGGTTTAAGTGCAGAAATTTATTATGATAAAGTTCCCGTTATTGAAGGCTTAAAAAATTATATCGCTCAAAGAATTTCTCCCGATGCTACCTCAAGGAACTGGAACAGCTATCATGAAAAAATACGGTTTGAAAAAGGCATGAACGTGATGGAAGCGTTTATACTTCTTCCTGATCCGCAAACAAATGGTGGGATATTATTTAGCGTCAATGAAAATTCAAAAGAAGAAATTGTTCGTTTGTTAAAAGAAAATGAATTGGGAAATTTTACTGAACCGATAGGAAGGTTTATTAAGAAAGGAGAGAAGGTGATTGAAGTAAGAAAATAAAAGAATTATATTAACCGGGCTAAAGCCCGTACGTGCTGGCGCGAACGTTTTGATAGCCCCAGCCTTAAAGGCTGGGGTTATATGACGACTCTCGTTAATTCGAATCGGGCTTAAGCCCGGCAACATGATAAATTTCCGAACAATGCAGGTACACGACAAGCCACAGATCATTTCAGCGCTTTCCGAAAAAGTCGATGCATTCAACAATTACATTGCTTCACTGAACAAAGAACAATTTGAAGCTACCCCAAATGGCAAATGGAGTGCCGGGCAAAATCTTGATCACCTGATTCGGGCCATGAAACCATTGCAGCTTGCTTATGGCTTACCAAAGTTTGCGTTAAACATTTTATTTGGAAAAACTAACCGGCCTTCCAGGACTTATGATGAGGTGGTAACAAAGTATAAAACTAAACTCGCTGCAGGTGGAAAAGCAAGTGGACAGTTTATTCCGCCAATAATACGATTTGAAAAGAAGGATGAGCTGATCAAAAAGTATTCGGAGCAAAAGCAAAAACTGATCAATAAAATTGAGAAGCAGTCTGAAGCTGATCTTGATAAATATATACTTCCGCATCCTTTGCTTGGTAAAGTAACATTAAGAGAGATGCTGTATTTCACTATTCATCATAATGAGCATCATTTGGGATTATTGAAAAGTCGGAATGCATAAAGTAAACCTGGCCAACATAAAAAATGAACAAATTATTGTTGGAATTCAATGTCTTGTGTTTTCACAACCTTGATTTTGTTCATCTATTTATGTTTTACCTGCT
>JAICPX010000359.1 GCA_025929635.1 Chitinophagaceae bacterium | reverse complement strand
TGAGCGGTGATAAAAGCAATCCCCGCAGAACCGGCACAATTGATCACTGCAAAGGCAGCCCATCCATATAGATATGACCAGAAATCGCCATACATGTGGCGCATAAAAGCATATGTTCCGCCTGTCTCGGGAAGCATTGCTGCTACTTCAGCCAGCACCATTACACTTAGCATTGTAAATAACCCGGCGATGATCCAAACCGCAAAAATCAAGGCGGGTGAACCAAGTAGTTCCGCCATTTCCTGCGGTCGCATGAAAATACCTGAGCCGATAACAGTTCCTATGACAAGAGAAATAGCGGTGGACAATCCTACGGTTCTTTGTAGCTGGTGAGCCATATCCTATTTTTTGTTTATGAATTCTGCCAGCAACTGGTGGAAATGATGAGTGCCCTTTTCCCTTGTCACCGAATACCGGCCCTGCTTATAAAATCTTGAATGAATTCCTTTTTGGACCTGTTGTACGATCTCTTCATCTTCTTTTTCCACTTTGTCCAGGTCACCGCCAGCGCCTGCATCTCTCAACTCTTCTTTCCATAAATAAGTAAGAAAAGAGATTTTCGTTTTATTGATGGCAAGCGGTTGAATAAGATTTACTGATAATCCCCACGGATAAAAATTAAACATCATGTTGGGAAAAACCCAAAAATAGTAAGCGGCGATTTTTTTTCCATATTCTGGTGATGATCCGGGCAGATCAAAATAATTAGCTCCCGTTTTGCTAACTCCTATTTGTACACTGGAAAAAGGAAAGAATAATTCAGTGGTATAATCACTGAAATCAATTGCTGCATTCAACCCGGAATGTACAAATGGAATATGAAAGCCCTCAAGATAATTTTCACAATACAGGGCCCAGTTGGCATTTACAAAATACTCTTTTGAAAGATCCGGACGAAAATTGAATTCTTGAAGTGGAAGAAATTCCATTCTCTTCATCATATCTTTAAAAAAGATCCCGGGCTTATACTTTTCGTCGAGAGTAGTGAATAGTAGTTTACCCCATTGAAATAGGGGCAACCGGTGAAGATTGTCATCTTTCGTGGGAAAATTTTCAACTTCCTTAAACTCAGGCATTGATTTAAACGCACCGTTAAGTTCAAACAGGCGGCCATGATACTTGCACCGAAGATTTTTGGTTTTACAGGCTTCGTACACAAGTAAATTACCACGGTGGGTGCAAACATTGGAAAGGCAATGGATCTTTTCGTCTTCATCTTTTGTCAGCAACAACGGCTCATTTAAATAACCATTAAGCAAGGTGAAAGGATGACAACTGCCTTTTTCTTTCACCAGATCGGTATCGCCAATAAATTGCCATGAGCAGGTGAAAATTTGTTCTTTGAATTTGTCATAGGCTTCTGCAGAAGTATAAATGTCGGTGGAAATAGTTTTGGCTTTCGCTATATTCTTTTTTACCGAGAATTTTGACATGGGCGAAAGATAAGATTTTTGTTTCTGAAACGTTTATGCTTTGGATGTTGAGATTTTGTCTCCATATTATTTTACTGTTCCCGGTTTTTCTAAATGCACAGATAAGTATTATCAACCGGAGCCTGACGGATACAACTCAAAATATCTTTTATTTAGGAGTCGATAATATCATAACAATATCAGGCAAGCAATATGATCCAGTGAAACAACACACCGTGATCATGGGCGGAGGCGGAACATTACATAAAATGGAAAAAGGAGTTTATGCTGTAAGGGTTCAGGAAGAAACAGATAATTGTCAGGTATGGATAACAGAGACTAACAAACCTATCTCCAAACATCATTTTCGAGTCCATAAGATTGGGAATATCGTTGTCAGATATGCCGGGGTAAAAGATTCAACGGCGACTGTCAACCAACTAATCGTTAATCCATTTATTCATGTTGATATTCCCGGTTCTTATTATAAGCACCATATCAATATCACCAGTTTTGCTGCCATTTTCATTGGCGAGAGTTTTGATAGTCTTGTAACAGTCAGTCCGGGTATTAGGTTAACAGCGGAACAAATTGAAATAATAAGAAAGCTACGAGTTGGAAATAAGATATATTTCAACAATATCTATGCTTACGGACCGGATAGCAGAAGAAGAAAATTAAGTCCCTTCACAATCATTATAAAGTAAGCGTAAAAAGCAACGTCAAACCCGGAGCTGCTCAGCTCAGGCATACAGCTCTTCCTTCAACTTCTTCACTCTCTCATCCCCCAAATACTCATCAAACTCCATCAAACGGTCAATAATTCCGTTTGGAGTTAATTCGATCACGCGATTGGCAACAGTTTGCATAAATGTATGGTCATGGCTGGTAAGCAGAACAATTCCTTTGAAGGCTGTGCATTGTTCATTAAAGCTTTGAATGCTTTCCAGGTCAAGGTGGTTGGTGGGCTGGTCCAGTAAAACCACATTTGGATTCTGCAACATCATGCGGCTGATCATACAACGAACTTTTTCGCCACCGCTTAGTACTGTTGTTTTCTTCAGCACATCATCGCCGCTGAAGAGCATTTTTCCCAAGAATCCTCTTAAGAATGGTTCATCAACATCCTTAACATGATCAGGTACATATTGACGAAGCCAGTCCATCAGGTTTAATTCTTTTTCGAAATACGCACTATTCTCCTGTGGCAAATAAGCATGCGTAACGGTTGAGCCCCATGAATAAGAGCCGCTATCGGCCATTTCTTCACCGGTAATAATATTGAAGAAATTAGTTATCGCTAAAGGATCGCGGCTCAGCAATGCTATCTTATCTCCTTTGTTTACCGTGAATGTTACATTCCTGAACAATAAACGGTCATCAATTGATTTGGATAATTTTTCTACATGCAATATCTGGTTACCCACTTCACGCAACTGCTGAAAAATGATACCGGGGTACTTTCTATAGCTGGGTTCTATTTCTTCAATCGTCAATTTTTCCAGTGCTTTCTTTCTTGAAGTGGCTTGTTTACTCTTCGAAGCATTCGCAGAAAATCGTGCAATGAAATCCAGTAATGCCTGTCTTTTCTCTTCTACTTTCTTATTCTTATCATTGATCTGTCTTGCCATCAATTGTGATGACTCGTACCAGAAAGTGTAGTTACCGGTAAATATTTTTATCTTCTGGCGATCAACATCGGCCACATGTGTACATACAGCATCTAAAAAGTGACGGTCGTGGCTTACGATCAGGACTATATTCTCATAATCAGCCAGGAAGTTTTCCAGCCAACTGATGGTTTCTATATCAAGTCCATTCGTAGGCTCATCCAGTAAAAGAATATCGGGATTACCAAACAAAGCCTGCGCCAGCAACACGCGAACTTTCAGGTTTGACGGAATGTCTTTCATTAAGGAATTATGAAACTCTTCCTTTACTCCCAGTTCACTCAGTAAAGTCGCAGCATCGCTATCAGCGGTATAACCACCCATTTCCCCAAACTCGCCTTCGAGCTCAGCCGCCCGCATTCCATCCTCTTCGGAAAAATCTGCCAGGGCATAAATTCCTTCTCTTTCCTTCATTACGGTCCAGAGCCTGGTATGTCCCATCATCACCGTATTCAATACAGTTTGTTCGTCGAACTCAAACTGGTTTTGTTTTAATACAGCCAGTCTTTCGCCCGGCGTTATTTCAACGGTTCCTTTATTCGGCTCTATTTCGCCACTTAATATTTTTAAAAATGTACTCTTACCGGCTCCGTTTGCCCCGATCACGCCATAACAATTCCCTTTAGTGAAATTGAGATTCACTTCTTCAAACAATACCCTTTTACCGTAAGCCAGTTTTAAATCTTTTACACTGATCATTTATCTTTTGTTTTTTCTGTGAAATCTGTGAGATATAGCGGCTCACTGATGTCGCCTATTTTCACAACTCAACACAGATTTTTTTGAAGCCGCAAAGGTAAGTCATCTGCTGCTTTTATCAGGAACAAATTCCGGGAGTTTTGAGAATAACCTACCTTTAATTTCCAACTGCTTGTCATGAAGATCACTTTCATTTTATTGATTTTACTATTCTTTATTGTTTCCTGCAAAAAAGAAGCTGTTGAAACAAAATATTTGCCATCGCAAGTATTATCTCCCGGGCAATGGCAGCTAAAAAAGCTTACGGTTGAAGCTCCACCCGGTACGGGAGCCGCCGATATAACGGCTGCAACTTTTGATCCCTGTGAACTGGACGATGTTATTGAATTTAAACCCGGTGGCACATTCACTTGCACAGAAAATAACCTTGTATGCCCATTCAATACAAGTATTTTTTATAACCTCGGTGGCGGAAGCTGGGTGTTGTCAGGAGATACTCTATTGACAATAACTGCCGGTTTTAATGTTCAGAACTTTAAATTTGGAAAAATAGCTGCGGGTTCGATCGAGTTGCAACAAAGCTTTACAAATTATTTAGGCGAATTGACGCGTTATACTTTTTTACTCAATAAATAAAAATCCCGTCTCTTTCGAAACGGGATAATTTTTTAAAGGATCGCAAATGGATGATCAAAGTAATCATCATCATTCTTGTCCCACCGATTCATCCATTGTTTAAATTTTTCAACTGTTTTTTTCAAACGAACGACTAAGTGTCTCATAGCTTATCATTTGAAGGGTTATAGTTGAGTCGGTAGTCTATAGTCGATAGTCATTAGTAGAACTATTGACTATCGACTCCCGACTATTGACTTCCTTAATAATCCATTCCTCCCATGCCCGGTGCACCATGTGCATGAGCAGGCTCTTCTTTCTTAGGTTTGTCAGCAATTACACATTCAGTTGTAAGTAACATACCTGCAATTGAAGCCGCATTTTCTAATGCTATACGTGTAACCTTGGTCGGGTCAATAACACCAGCCGCGATCAATTTTTCGTATTCTTCAGTTCTTGCGTTGAAACCAAAATCACCTTTTCCTTCTTTTACTTTTTGAACAACGATAGAACCTTCGATACCTGCATTCTCAACGATCTGGCGAAGCGGCTCTTCCAATGCTCTCTTTACGATCGTAATACCAGTCTGTTCGTCTTCGTTTGCCCCTTTCAATTTTTCCAACGCGTCGATAGCGCGGATATAACCAACGCCACCACCGGGAACGATACCTTCTTCGATAGCAGCTCTTGT
>JAICPX010000127.1 GCA_025929635.1 Chitinophagaceae bacterium | reverse complement strand
GGTGTTAAAGGAAAAAGAGAGTACACAAAACCTGAGCAGGATGAAGCATTGCGGGAAAAAGTAAATGTTTATGCCAGGGCAAAGGTTCTTGAGATCTCTAAAAGCAAATTGAATAAGGCTGACCGAAGCGATAAATTTTCATCCTTAAAAGATGAATTAGTAGAACATATTAAAGCCGGCTTGAATTTGCCAGAAGGGGAAGAAATGCCTTCACAAACAAAAAAACTGATAAACACATATTACGGCGACCTGATTTATTATGTTGTTCGTGACATGATCCTTGATGAAAAAATCCGTTTGGATGGTCGTGGTCTTGAAGATATTCGCCCGCTTGATATGGAGGTTGATGTATTACCGACTCCTCACGGCGCCGCATTATTTACGAGGGGTGAAACACAGTCACTCACGACAATAACCCTGGGAACACCATTAGATGAGCTTTTGGTTGAGAGTGCAGCTAAGTCTTCTGATTCCAAGTTTTTCCTTCACTATAATTTTCCTCCTTTTTCAACCGGTGAGGTAAAAATGATGAGAGGCCCCGGCAGAAGAGAGATCGGGCATGGTAATCTCGCACAACGTTCATTAAGGCAAATGATGCCAACTGAGAATTTTGCTTATACCGTCAGGGTGGTAAGTGATATCCTGGAATCAAATGGTTCATCATCTATGGCGACTGTTTGCGCCGGTTCACTGGCATTGATGGATTCAGGGATTCCTTTCCCAAAACATGTGAGCGGGATAGCTATGGGCTTGATTACAAAAGGAGACAAATATGCGATCCTTAGTGATATTCTTGGAGATGAAGATCATTTGGGTGATATGGATTTTAAAGTAACAGGAACCCGTGAAGGTATTTGTGGTGTGCAGATGGATATAAAAGTCGATGGTTTGAGTATGGTGGTAATGGGCCAGGCCCTTGACCAGGCAAAACGAGGAAGATTGCACATCCTGGATGCGATGTACAAATGCATGCCCGAAGCAAGGGCAGACGTAAAACCACATGCACCAAGGATGATCAAAATGTTTATCGATCGAGAATTTATCGGAGCCGTTATCGGCCCCGGTGGCAAAGTGATACAGGAAATGCAAAGAGTTACCGGAACTACGATCAATATTGAGGAGGTCAACAATATGGGTGAGGTAAGCGTTTTTGGAACCAATAAAGAGGGAGTAGAGAAAGCGGAGAATTGGATCAAGGGTATCGTTGCGATCCCGGTTGTTGGCGATGTCTACGAATCAACGGTAAGGTCAATTATGCCGTTTGGTGCCTTTGTTGAGTTCTTACCTGGTAAGCAGGGATTGGTTCACATCAGCGAAGTGAGTTGGAAACGCCTGGAAACATTAGAAGGAGTGTTGAAAGAGGGAGATGTGATCAAAGTAAAATTGATAGGGACTGACCCGAAGTCCGGCAAATTCAAGCTTTCAAGAAAAGCCTTGATACCAAAACCGGAAAGACAGGACAGGCCACCGGCAAATACGAATAATTAAAATAATTAATCCCGCTGCGGCGGGATTTTTAATTTTGTGTTGATATGGATTATATCAAGATCAAATTTACCGACCTGCAACCCGAACAAAAAGAGATCCTGATCGCGCAGCTTGCTGATGCCGGTTACGAAGGATTCGAGGAGTCAGATACGTGTCTTGATGCATTTATCAGTAAGAAGGCTTTTGATAAATCATTATTACGTGAAATTTCTTATAAATACCAAACCCCTTATACGTCAGAAAAAATTGCAGCAACAAATTGGAACAAGATATGGGAATCCAATTTTGATCCTGTGGTCGTAGATGATTATGTGGCTGTTCGTGCGGACTTTCATCAACCAATTGCTCAGGCGAAATTTGAAATTGTCATTACGCCGAAGATGAGTTTCGGTACAGGTCATCATGCAACTACTTATATGATGATCGAATTGATGAAACAAATCGATTTCACTGGTAAATCCGTTTTAGATTTTGGAACGGGTACAGGTATATTGGCCATACTTGCGGAAAAATCAGGAGCAGACAAAGTGTATGCAGTTGATAATGATGATTGGAGTATTGCAAATGCAGAAGAAAATTTTAACAAGAATGAGTGTAAAAAAATAGTCTTAACAAAGTCAGCTGATGCACTATGTGAAATGAGGGTTGATATCATACTGGCCAACATCAACAAAAATGTAATAGTTGAGAATTTGGGGGTACTAAAAGATCAGTTAAAAAAAGCCGGGTTGCTGTTGCTGAGTGGCCTATTGGAAACAGACAAAAATGATATTCTTAAAAAAGCTAAAGAGCTGAATTTAAAACTGCAAAGAAGCCTGGCCCGAAACACGTGGATAGCAATTCAACTAAGTAAATGACCCCCGTTTATTGTGTATTAATTTACGGTTAACTTCTTGGCCGTTTGTCTTATATTTGTAGTCCAACTTTAACGAAAGACTAATGAACGAGTTTCTCCTGATCGTTCTCGCATATCTGATTGGAAGCATTCCCACCGCAGTTTGGGTAAGTAAGTATTTTTTTGGCATCGACATTCGTGACTACGGCAGTGGTAACGCAGGTGCTACAAATACTTTCAGAACACTGGGACCAAACTGGGGGTCACTGGTAATGGTGGTTGATATGCTGAAAGGGATCATCGCGGTAAAACTCGTTTATCTCCTACCTTATTATTTAGACCACGAAACACAAATGACAAACCTCCAAATCGGTTTGGGGTTAGCTGCCGTTGTGGGTCACATATTTCCCATTTGGGCTGAATTCAGAGGTGGTAAAGGAGTTGCGACTGTGTTTGGAATGGTGCTCGGAATTCAACCTATTGTGGCTGTTTGTTGTGTTGGTGTTTTCCTCTTGGTGTTATATCTGACAAGATTTGTCTCCCTTAGTTCTATATTGGCAAGCATTGCCTTTCCCATTTTCATCCTCGTGATATTTAATGAACCTGAAGATCTTTACAGGATATTTGCTATCGCTGTCGCCTTGATGGTGCTTGTTACCCATCAAAAAAATATCGGACGATTGTTGCAGGGAAACGAAAGTAAAGTTCCCATATTAAAACATCGTGATCGTCGCAGGCAACGCCGTCGTGCAGACCGGAATAAGCTTTGAACATTAATTTTGCTTTCCAAGAAGCAGGCTGGGCCTATTTTGGTATAATCATTGAATATTTATTATCAAAACAAATAATCATGACTAGGCTTTTTACATCACTGTTTGTTGTGTTGTCTGTTGTCATAGCTTGTACAACCAATCCTTTGTCAAAGAAATCACAACTAACATTATTGCCGGAATCAGAGCTTCAGGCGATGGGATCTCAACAGTATCAGCAATTCTTATCGACTAACAGAGTTGTAAGCGCATCAAATAATCGCGATGCTGAAATGGTGAAAAGGGTAGGGCAGCGTATTGCAAGGGCTGTTGAGACTTATTATACACAAAATGGGATAAGTGAAAAACTTAACGGTTTCAAATGGGAATACAATTTAGTAGATGATAAAGCTGTAAATGCATGGTGTATGCCGGGAGGTAAAATTGTAGTATATACAGGTTTACTACCCGTGACTCAAAATGAAGCAGCTTTGGCAGTGGTTATTGGTCACGAAGTATCCCACGCATTGCTACAACATGGAAACACCAGAATGAGCCAGGGCCTATTGCAGCAACTTGGTGGGGTAGCCCTTTCAGTCGCAGTGGCCAATAAACCTGTGGAAACCCAGAATCTGTTTATGACAGCTTATGGCGCAGGAACTACCGTTGGAATCATGTTGCCGTTTTCCCGGAACCAGGAATTGGAGGCGGACAGGTTTGGATTGATCTGGACAGCGATGGCCGGTTATAATCCCCAGGAAGCGATCCCTCTTTGGGAGAGAATGGAAAAGGCTTCTCAGGGCCAAAGTCCTCCGGAATTCCTTAGCACACACCCAAGTGAGGGCAGAAGGATCAACCAATTGCAGAAATATATGCCGGAAGCTATGAAATATTATAGGCCAGTGGCTAGAAATTAATGTTCAGGCACTTAAAAAACTTGATTAAAATTCAGATTCCGGCTGATTTGTACCATTCAGCCGGAATTTTCTTTCTAAAATGGGTCGGTCATAAACTTATATGTCGTACATTTGTGCCCCGCTAATTTGTGTACACTGAAGCCGGTCTTCGAACCGGGCGGTTTCGGAAACCCAAAAAACACCATTATCAGGTATGTCTCAAACGCTTCTCGAAAAGCTTCAGCTTGCAGACGAAAAGAATCTTCTTATCCAGGGTTTACCCTCTTCAATTGAAAAGCAGTTCAGCAAACTATCCTTCGCAAAGAACGTGACGCCTCTTCTAAAGACGCGTAAGATCGACTTTGCCCTGGTTTTTGCAGTGAACGAAAATCAGCTTAACAGCATTTTGCAAGAGGTAATGCCCGCTTTAAAGAAGGATTCTAAATTCTGGGTCGCTTTTCCTAAAAAAACCTCCAAGATCGTTACCGATCTGAACCGTGAATGCAGTTGGAACAAATTGACAACTGCTGGTTACGAGTGTTTGGACCAGGTAGCTTTGGACCATGTATGGAGCGCCACCCGCTATTGTAAGGGTGAGCTGGTTGAGGTAATAAGGATGAGCCGCAGAGAGCTGGCAGAAGCTTAAAAATTTTATTGGCTAAGAAAGGGAACCATGATATTTTCATGGTTCTTTTTTTATGCCCAACCTGAATGTTGAAATAAAAGCCTCCACGGGTTCCCCGGAACTTATTAAACAGTATTTAATCAATCACAAAGCTGATTTTAAGGGACTGGATGTACAGACCGATACCTACTTCAATGTGCCCATTGGACGGTTAAAGCTTCGTGAAGGAAACATCGAGAATAATCTCATCTATTATATCCGGGACAATCAAAAAGCCCCCAAAAGCTCGCAATTTCATTTAATAAGGGTTGAAGATGCCCAGGGGCTAAAGGAAGTACTGGCCAAATCCTGCGGTATAAAAATGATCGTCAGGAAAAGGAGGCAGATCTATTATATCGCTAATGTTAAATTTCATATTGACGAGGTGCCCGGGCTGGGTTGGTTTATTGAGATTGAAGCCGGGAATGTCCTGGCGAATAAAACAGAAGAAGAGTTATTGGAGCAGTGCAATTTTTATTTACAAGAATTCGGGATCAAGGAAGAAGCACTTATCGCAGATTCATATAGCGACCTGCTGTTGAGGGGCGCCGATCCTATTTAACGATTACCGATCCGAGTTTATCGGAAATTTCCTTTTCCATATGTTTCAGATGTTCATGCGTCTGCACCAGGTGCTGATACTCTTCGGGGGTATGTTTTTTTTCAAGATCGACCTGGTTCTCAAGCAACATTCGTTTTATCTTCCTCAGTTTTAAATAGCTCAGGGCCGATTCAACTTCAAGAAGCGTCCTGTCCTCATCCATTTTCAAAAATGACATCAGCTCAGTCTCGTTGCCCACACTAACAGACCTTATGAAATCCTCATAACTCTGGTCGAATAATCTGGATTGATAGCCTGTCGAGTTACTGAATTCTCTTTTCCAGTGTTCACTTTCTTCATAAGGAAAATTGAGTAATGAGACCGTGAAGGAACTGATGGATGGGTCGGTGCTGTAGATAAAAAAATTCTTGTCAACACTCGCCCTGTCTTTTTCCCGTGCCGCTTTGTAGGCATGAATAAGTTTCAATACATCTCCATTATCCAATAAGCCTTCATCCAGTATTTCGTCAAGCAAATGATCGGCAATGGTACCGTCGTTCCATTTTTTGTTCCCATGCTCGATCAGCACTCTTGCAAACTCCTTTTCCTGTAAATCATCTTTAAATAAAAGACTGAACGTAGTATCATCATAATCTGTTTCGGCAGCCTTTCTTGCATTTTCTTCATGCACCCGTGCTTCCTCAAATGGTAAAGCTTTTTCCTGGGTACTTATCCTGTTGCGGATGAATTTATTTACCAGGGCATGCAAACCCGATTCATCGATCTTTAGGACTTCTGAGCATTGCTTTATATAATCCTGTTGTTTGGTAAAGTCTTCCGCTTTATTGATCTTGGAAATTGTCTCAGCAATGTTGTTAACTACTTCAGATTTTTTTGTGGTGTCATTGCCGGCGTCCTTTAAGGCCACTTCAAGCTGGAAGAGTATAAAATCTTTCTTGTTATTCCTGACAAAATCACTGAATGCAGTAGGTCCAACCTTGTTTACATAACTATCCGGATCTTCTTTACCGGGAATTAAAACCAGTTTTACATTTAACCCTTCTTCCAATGCGAGATCCAGACCCCGAAGAGCGGCTTTTATTCCCGCAGCGTCGCCATCATAAACAATTGTCAGGTTGATGGTGTATTTTCTAATTAACCTTAATTGATCCTGGGTTAGCGAAGTGCCACCTGATGCAACAACATTTTCAATTCCTGACTGATGTAGCGAGATAACATCTGTATATCCCTCTACTAATAAACATTCATCGGCTTTGTCGATTGCCTGCCTGGCAAAATAACTTCCATACAGTATTTTACTCTTTACATAGATCTCATTCTCGGGAGTGTTGATGTATTTCGGTGCTTTATCGGATGTCTTTAGAATTCTTGCACCAAAACCTAACACTTTACCACTGTGATTATGTACCGGAAAGATCACACGACCCCGATAATTATCCATCAACTGCTCATTACGATTGACAACAAGCCCCGTTTTTAATAAAAACTCGGTATTGTATTGACCCGCGACCGCAGCTTTGGTAAAACTATCTCTTGCTTCAGGGTTATAGCCCAATTGAAATTTCCTGATAACATCTTCCCTGAAGCCCCGTTCTTTTAAATAACTCAAACCAATATCACGACCTTCCTCGGTTTCAAAAAGTGTTTTTGTAAAAAACTGTTGAGCAAAATTGTTAATGATATATAAGCTGTCAGCCACCTGCATTTGCTGGCGCTGCTCATCGCTTGCAAATGTTTCTTCGATCCCGATCCCGTATTTATTTGCCAGCCATCGAAGCGAATCAACATAGCTGTACTTTTCATGCTCCATCAAAAAGCTGATCGTATTACCACTTTTTCCACAGCCAAAACATTTATAAATTTCTTTTGATGGGGACACAGTAAAAGACGGGGTTCTTTCATTATGAAAAGGACAGAGGCCAAGGTAATTGGTGCCACGTTTTTTTAACTTGACAAAACCTCCTATAACATCAATAATATCAATGCGGCTGAGTATCTGTTGTATAGTATTTTGACTGATCAATGACCTGGTAATTCGGGCTGCTAATATCCTAAATAGGCCGGAATGTGACTCAGGCGTTGAAAAATAATCTTGACATTGCAAATTATCTGGCTTAAATTTATAGAGATAGATATTCCGCCCTGGGAACCCGGACGGTTGCATTTTTCACCTTTAAATTTAAAATCCCATGGTTACAGTTGACATCTCACAGCTCTCTGGGGAATGCAGTACCTGGAGAGAATCACTGCGTTCCTCCCGCGACGAATTAAACAATCTCAGAAAAAAACTTCAACAAACTGCGGGTCAACATCTCTCGAAAGACCAATTACACGACGTAGAACACTTACACAACCAGTTTCACATTCAACTAATCAATGTTCATGATCTGAAACAATCGATCAAAGCTCACGATCGTCGTGTACAGTTTGAAACAGCTGCCAACAGCGGGCAATTAACGGAAGACACAATAGCCGAACATGAAAGACTCTTTGAAGATTTCCAATCGCTGGACAACACCATTAAAAACCTCCGTGAAGAATTTAGCGAGTTCGCAAGCCGAACGTCGTAGAAGATAAAAACATAGATCAGTTCTGATGATGAATTAGATCATGATCATTTGACCTTATTGCACGGAACTTTGAAAACTAGGTTCCTTAGGCCTCGTCTCCATCACCCGTCCTCTGAAGAACCGATTAATAACACTAAAAACACTTGTCATGCCTGAATTTGATACCTCACACGTAAAAAATATTGTCTTGCTCGGCCATGCCGGCTGTGGTAAGACAACATTAGCGGAATGCATGCTGTATGAAGCTGGAATAATAACCCGCCGCGGCAGCATAGCCGAACGAAACACTACCGGAGATTACCACGAACTTGAACAAGAACGTGGTAATTCTATTTTTAGCAAGCTTATGCACACCAAATGGCGCGGCTATAAGATCAATATTATCGATACGCCGGGTTATGATGACTTTGTTGGTGAGGTCATTTCTGCGTTAAGAGTGGCTGATACCGGTGTAATGCTTTTGAATTCCGTAATGGGCGTTGAAGTAGGAACAGATATCATTTGGGAATACACAGAGAAGTTTAAGACCCCCATGATCTTCGCCGTTAATAAACTGGATGATGACAATGCGGATTTTGATAAAACAGTTCGTGAAGCAAAATCGCATTTTGGTAGCAAAGTTGTCGTCGTACAATACCCCTTGCAAACCGGGGCAGGTTTTCATGAGATCATAGATGTGCTCCGGATGACGATGTATAAATTCAAGGACACAGGTGGTAAACCCGAAAAACTTCCGATTCCCGATGAAGAAAAAGCAAAGGCCGAAGAACTGCATAAAGAACTCGTTGAAGCCATTGCCAGCAATGATGAAAACCTGATGGAAAAATATTTTGATAAAGGTGAGCTAAGCGAGGATGAAATGAAAGCGGGCTTAAAAAAGGCAATGATCAATCATGACCTGTTTCCTTTGTTCTGTTTATCTGCCGAAAGAAATATGGGTAGCGGCCGATTGATGGGTTTTATTGATAACGTTTGCCCAAGTGCAAATGAAATGCCTTCGCAAACAACAAAAGCAGGCGACAAGCTGGCCTGTGAAGCGAATGGCCCGGCCTGTATATTTATTTATAAAACGACCAGTGAACCGCATGTTGGCGAATTATCATATTTCAAAGTTTATTCAGGCACGGTAAAAAGTGGAATGGAGTTAGAAAATGAAACCACCAATGTTACTGAAAAACTCAGCCAACTGTTCCTGGTTGAAGGAAACAAAAGAACACCAATAAGTGAATTAGTTGCAGGCGATATTGGCGCTACATTAAAATTGAAAAACACACACACCAATAATACTTTACACGCAAGGGGTAAGAACTATGAATTGCACCCGATAGAGTTCCCGTCTCCGAATATGACCGTTGCTATAGAACCTACAAAAAAGGGGGAGGAAGAAAAGCTTTCCCAGGCCCTGCACCAATTGAGAGAAGAAGATCCTACCCTGATCGTTGAGGTTTCTCCGGAATTAAAACAGACACTGATCCATTGCCAGGGTGATATGCACCTGGCAGTTGCGAAATGGAAGATCGAGCACAGCCATAAAGTGGAAGTGAAATTTGTAAAACCAAGAATCCCTTACAGGGAAACAATCCGCAAAATGGCTGATGCAAGTTATCGTCATAAGAAACAAAGTGGGGGTGCCGGCCAGTTTGGCGAGGTCTATATGCGTATTGAGCCGTGGTATGAAGGATTAGCCGATCCGAAGGATCTGAACGTAAGAGGCCGGGATACTTATGAATTAGATTGGGGTGGCAAACTTGTTTTTTATAATTGCATTGTTGGTGGCGCAATTGATACAAGATTTCTGCCTTCTATTTTAAAAGGAGTAATGGAGAAAATGCATAATGGTCCACTAACTGGTTCTTATGCCCGTGATATCCGTGTATGCGTATATGATGGGAAAATGCATCCTGTAGACAGCAATGATATCTCGTTTAAGATCGCAGGATTGCAGGCATTCCGGCAGGCATTCCAGCAAGCGGATCCACAATTAATGGAACCAATTTATAAAGTGGAAGTGCTTTGTCCTGATGATCTTACTGGTTCAGTTATGGGAGATCTCCAAAGCCGCCGTGCCATTGTAGAGGGAATCGATAGCGAAGGACATTTCCAGAAAGTAATTGCCAGGGTTCCATTGGCTGAAATGGATGGCTATTCATCATCGCTTCGCTCAATAACGCAGGGGAGGGCAAAATTCAAAAGCGGATTTTTAGAATATGCTCCTGTTCCGTTCGAGATCCAGCGCAAGCTGATCGATGAACATGCTAAGCAGGCGAAGGAAGAGTATGCTTAATTAATTTTTTCGGTACTATAAAGAAAGATGATTCTTTTTTTGGAGTCATCTTTTTGTTTTTTATAAAACCTCTAAATTTTGTGCTCACAACTTTAATTAGTCCTAATGGAAGTACTCTGATTGAACAACAGGAATTATGAATTATCTTCAAAAAAGAAATAGAAACCGAAAAATTTTCTGGGGAATAATTATCATAACCGTAATTAGTTATTTTCTTTATCAGGTAATTAAAGCACCACTTAATAATAAAGACTTAAGAAATAATAAAATAATTACGCTTGGTACCGTAACCGGAGCTT
>JAICPX010000408.1 GCA_025929635.1 Chitinophagaceae bacterium | reverse complement strand
GATATAATGATTTCTCAAAAAGCGGCCAAGCTTTGTTATTCGTTCATCATCGGCTGAAGCCTGTAAATTGTCCGCATCGTCATTCTCGATCATTGATCTGAATTTAATACAGTTAAATATGCTGCCGCCTTTTTTATTTCTTCTCTGCACAAAGAAAACTGGGCCTTTTGAATCAATTTTGATCAATAAAGCCAGGATTGGAATTAGCCAACTGAGAATTCCAACGATAACAGCGGTGGATAAAATCAAGTCGGTGGTTCGTTTAACAAGTCGAGCTGACAAATTATCAAGGGGAAGTTGGAGCAGGAGAGTTGAATTGTCCTTTATCCGGACAAATCTTTTCAGTTCCGCATATACTGAATGTGCGGGTAATGAAACATAATCAGTCTGTCTTCCTTTGATAGCAAACATTTCAGGGGCTTTCGGATAAACATTAACGACTTCTGCTGAAGATTTTTCTTTCTCCATGGATGATGACTGCTTCGTTTAATGATTAATTATCGGCATTTCAGGATAAAGGGTTGCTTTTAAAGCATTTTACAGGATCAAAGTTCCAGTTATCAACATTTCAAGTCGATGATTTTTTTCAACGGTGGTAAAAAGTTTTGGCTTAAAGGGCACAGGGCTGTATTTTTGCACTCCCAAAAAATGACCCTGTTATTTGACCGGGAACAGGTTGTCCAATGGACTCCTTCGGAGATCTCGTAGCTCAGCTGGTAGAGCACAACACTTTTAATGTTGGGGCCCAGGGTTCGAATCCCTGCGGGATCACAAGGCTCTGATTAAAATCAGGGCCTTTTTTATTTCCCGCCATTTAAAGTACGTTTGTGCCATAAGCATTATGAATGTCCTCATACTTTAACGATAAAGTTGTTGTCGTAACAGGTGGAACGGATGGCATTGGAAAAGCCCTGGTTGAACAACTCATCAGGGAAGGGGCAAAAGTTTCTACCTGTGGCAGGAATCACGATAAACTTTATCTGCTCCAAACCGAATTTCCTTCGGCCGGACTGCATACAATGGTTGCGGATGTAAGCAGTGAAAATGACTGCCGCCGTTTTATTGAAATAACAATAAAAGTTTTTGGCGGGATCGATGTTCTGATCAATAACGCAGGCATTTCAATGCGGGCCGAACTGAAAGAAGCGGCTGTTGAAGTGATCAGGAAAGTGATGGACATTAATTTTTTCGGTGCTGTTTACTGCACAAAATATGCATTGCCTTCCCTGATGGACAGAAAGGGTACAATTGTCGGCGTATCCTCCATTGCTGGTTATCGTGGCTTACCTGGCAGAAGTGGATACTCCGCATCCAAACATGCATTACAGGGGTGGATGGAAGCAATAAGAACAGAGTTACTCGATTCCGGGGTAAACGTAATGTGGGTTTGTCCGGGCTTTACTACATCTAATATCAGGAATGCAGCACTAAATAAAGAAGGGCAGGCACAAGGTGAAAGCCCGATGGATGAAGGGAAGATGATGTCAGCCGAAGAATGTGCAAAAAAAATATTATCGGCAATTGAAAAAAGAAGGAGAACTGTGGTGATGACATTCCAGGGAAAACAAACGGTTTTCCTGAATAAATTCTTTCCCCGTCTTGCAGATAAGTTTGTAAGGAACTTTTTTTATAAAGAAGGAAAGCTGGTCAAGTGATTTTAGATTTGGCCCCATAATTATCGGGAGCAGGTTTTAGATTTAGCAAAATTTGAAACTATTTTTGTTGCAATAAAAATCCGAAATCCGAAATCGTATATCTAAAATGCCATTACTAACCCTGACCTCTGACATCGGTAATCACGACTACCTGACAGGGGCCATCA
This sequence comes from Chitinophagaceae bacterium, assembly GCA_025929635.1. Taxonomy (GTDB): domain Bacteria; phylum Bacteroidota; class Bacteroidia; order Chitinophagales; family Chitinophagaceae; genus VBAS01. The sequence goes on along the minus strand of JAICPX010000408.1, from coordinate 2,598 downwards.
AAGCAAGACTGTTGAGTATCGACCCGGATTTTCGGTTAATTGACATTTCTCATAACATTGCTCCGTTTAATTACCCCCAGGCATCATATGTCTGCAAAAATGCCATCAGGAATTTCCCCGACTTTACTTATCATATCATCCTGGTAAACCTGTTTGACAAGAACCAGGACCACTTGTTAATGGCATTTCACAAAAATCAATATTTGTTTTGTGCCAATAATGGTTTGCTTACCATGATCCTTGAAGAAAAACCTGAGATCGTGATTGGAATTCCCTGGTCGGAAGGCAAATCCGATAGCTATCGGACGAAAAATACGCTTCAGTGCATCGATATTTTCGGCAACGTAATTAATCAGATTAGCAGCGGCGTGTCGATAAAAAATATCGGCGTCCCTGATATATCTTATATAGAAAAAAATCCATTAAAACCTGCCGTTGGTGATGACTGGATCGATGGACAAATAATCTTTATCGACAATTTTGAAAATGTGATTGTCAACATCACCCGTCATGAATTTGAAGAACTGCGGAGGGGCCGTGGTTTTAAGATCAATTTCAAGCGTGATGAAGTGATCGATCATATAAGCGAAACCTATGCTGATGTACCCGAAGGCGAAAAACTTGCTTTGTTTAATAGTGCTGGTTACCTGGAGATCGCGATTAACAAAGGAAATGCGGCTGGTTTGCTTGGCTTAAAAGGATTTTCCGAAAAGAACTCCCAGTCAATACAAATTTTGCAAAACCAGTTATTTTATCAAACGGTCAGGATAAATTTTGAGTAATGGAGCGGTTAGCAGTCGACATGGATGGAGTGCTTGCAGACGTGTACGAACAATTCTTCAGGTATGATGAAAGAGACTTCGGGAAAAGACGACCCCCGGAAGAGGTTATTGGAGTTGAAGAAAGGAAGGCTTTCCCTTATATCAACGAATATGTCTATACTAAAGGATTTTTCAGAACGGCACCGGTTGTAAAAAATAGTGTTGAGATCATGACCAGGCTTAATGAAAAATATGAAGTATTCATTGTTTCTGCAGCAATGGAATTTCCCCAAAGTCTTCCCGAAAAATTAGAATGGCTAAAGGAACATTTTCCATTTTTAAGCTGGCAGCAACTGGTTTTTTGCGGGAGCAAAACAATTGTTGATGCTGACATCATGATCGATGATCATTTCAGGAACCTCGATAATTTTTCCGGCATAACCATTCTTTATACACAACCACATAACCAATTAAAAGATGCCGGTCGGCATAAGAGGGCTGACTCATGGGCGGATATTGCTTCCCTCCTCTTATAACCCTTGAAAATTTTAAACAACCTGTTAAATATTTTAAATATTGTTTTGCCTCCGGCAAAGGCGAAATCTTCTCCCGATAACTATCGGGATGAAACCCTATTTTTGCGACTTCCCAATCCCGATAGCTATCGGGCGGAATCAAATCAAATGTTTATGAATTTCAGGAAAGTAAACAATATTACCGGCTGGGTAGTATTGCTGATTGCTACTGCGACATATGCAATTACCCGCGAAGCCACTGCAAGCTTTTGGGACTGCGGCGAGTTTGTTGCCTGTGCGAATGAAATGGGAATTCCTCACCCTCCCGGTTCACCTCTTTTCTTAATGTTGGGTCGCCTGTTCATTCTCTTATTTGGTGGCGGCGATGCAGCTAATGCTGCCAGCGCTGTTAATCTTTTGAGTGCCGTAGCAAGCGGATTTACAATTTTATTTCTCTTTTGGACCATTACTCATTTTGCCCGCAAAATGTTTGTGAACCACGGTGAAAACCTGACTCAACAACAGACTTTTGTCGTTATCGCTTCGGGTGTCGTTGGCGCATTGGCTTATACTTTCAGCGATACATTCTGGTTTAGTGCGGTGGAAGGTGAAGTGTATGCATTATCATCTTTCTTTACTGCGCTTATCGTTTGGGGCATCCTGAAATGGGAACATGCTTATGAACTGGCAAAGGATGTGGTAGAAAGAAACCGGGCTGATCGTTGGATCGTTTTTATTTTTTTCATGATCGGGCTTTCTATTACCGTTCACCTTTTGAATCTTTTGACCATTCCCGCGATCGTGATGGTCTATTTCTATAAAACATATCAACCAACTGTTAAGAAATCAATTTTTGCATTTCTGATTAGTTGCGGATTGACGGGGATCATACTTTGGTTGATGGTTTATTTTATCCCGAAATCATCAGCAACTTTTGACCGGATGTTTGTGAATGGCCTTAATCTTCCTTTCTTCAGTGGCTTTACTTTCTTTTTTATATTGGTTGGTGTTATTTGCTGGGCATTATTGTGGGTTGCAAAGAAATACAGGTACTCGTTTTTAAGACTTGCCGTTTGGTGTTTTCTTTTCGTTTTGTTGGGTTACTCCACGTACGTAACTACTCTAATTCGTTCCAATGCCAACCCGGGAATTGATATGTCCAATGTCGATAACCCAATGAGTCTTGCCGCATATTTCGGTCGTGAACAATACGGATCTGCCCCGATTCTAAAGGGTCCACATTTTGGGGCAACACCAATTGATTATGACTATAAAGGGATGCAATGGCAAAAATCTCCTACTGAAAGAAAATATGTTGAAAT
>JAICPX010000256.1 GCA_025929635.1 Chitinophagaceae bacterium | reverse complement strand
TTTTTTTAATTAGAATTCAATTTAAATCTGTGCAGATCCTAATAATCCGTGTCATCCGTGTTCCATTATTGCAATATTCCTGATCCACGACGGCTAAAAAAAATCCCGACGAATCGTCGGGATCAATTTATATCGTTGGTTTACCTCAGGCTTTTGATTTTTCTTCTTTACCAGGCTTTGCCTGCTTCAACGTAAACTTGATCTTGTTATTTTCTTTATCAAGATCTGCAACAAGTACATCACCTTGTTTTACCTGCATATTCAATATTTCTTCCGCAAGCGGGTCTTCGAGGTATTTCTGAATTGCCCTGTGTAATGGTCTTGCGCCAAACTGCTGGTCATAGCCTTTATCTGCAATAAAAGTTTTTGCATCCTCTGTCAATTCCATGCTGAATCCAAGATTACTCAAACGCTTCATTACACTCTTCATCAGGATATCAATGATCTGGAAGATATGTTCTTTTGTAAGTGAATTAAATATCACGACGTCGTCGATCCTGTTCAGGAATTCAGGCGAGAAGGTTCTTTTCAAGGCCTTTTCAATTACTGCCTTATTACTTTCATCCAGGTTCATTGTTTTTGCAGCAGTAGCGAAACCAACGCCATCACCAAAATCTTTCAGTTGACGTACACCAATATTCGATGTCATGATGATCATGCTATTCTTGAAATCCACTTTTCTTCCTAAACCATCCGTTAGCTGACCGTCATCCAGCACCTGCAATAAGATGTTGTAAATATCAGGGTGCGCTTTTTCAATTTCGTCAAGAAGGATCACACTATATGGCTTACGACGAACCTTTTCAGTCAACTGGCCACCTTCTTCGTATCCAACATATCCCGGAGGTGCACCGATCAACCTGCTCACCGTGAATTTTTCCATGTATTCACTCATATCGATTCTTATCAATGCATCCTCGCTATCGAACATATACCTTGCCAATGCTCTCGCCAATTCTGTTTTACCAACACCGGTAGGACCAAGGAAGATAAATGTACCGATCGGTTTTTTCGGATCTTTCAAACCAACCCGATTACGCTGGATAGCTTTTACTACTTTCTGAATCGCTTCGTTCTGGCCGATCACCATACTCGTCATATCTTCTGCCATGCGGCGAAGTTTCTCGGTCTCTGCCTGTACCATTCTTTTCACCGGGATTCCCGTCATCATGCTCACCACTTCAGCTATCTCTTCTTCACCAATCGGGTATTTCTTATGCTTGCTTTCTTCTTCCCATTCTGTTTTTGCTTTCTCTAACTCTTCAGCCAGTCTTTTCTCCGTATCACGAAGAGATGCTGCTTCTTCAAACTTCTGGCTTTTTACCACTTTGTTCTTTTCATTCTTTACATCTTCGATCTTCTTTTCAAGATCCAGGATATTTGGTGGCACATTTATATTTTTCAAATGCACTCTTGCTCCCACTTCATCCATCACATCAATCGCTTTATCAGGAAGCAGACGATCAGTCATATAACGATCACTCAGTTTTACACAGGCATCGATCGCTTCTACTGAGTAAGCAACATTGTGATAATCCTCGTATTTGCTCTGGATATTTGTGAGAATTTGAATTGTTTCTTCTACTGACGGAGGATCTACCATCACTTTCTGGAAACGACGATCAAGCGCTCCATCTTTCTCGATGTACATTCTGTATTCATCGAGCGTGGAAGCACCGATACATTGCAACTCACCTCTTGCCAACGCTGGTTTAAAGATATTTGAAGCATCCAGTGACCCGCTGGCGCCACCGGCACCAACAATGGTGTGGATCTCGTCAATGAACAGGATCACGTCACGGTTCTTTTCCAACTCATTCATGATCGCTTTCATTCTTTCTTCAAATTGTCCACGGTATTTTGTACCAGCTACCAATGCTGCCAGATCAAGTGAGATCACTCTTTTATCATACAACACTCTTGAAACTTTTCGTTGAACGATACGAAGTGCAAGACCTTCAACGATCGCGGTCTTACCCACCCCTGGTTCACCGATCAAAATAGGGTTGTTCTTTTTACGACGTGATAGGATCTGTGATACTCTTTCGATCTCTCTTTCACGACCAACGATCGGGTCCAAGGCACCTGTCTCAGCCAGACGGGTGATGTCCCTGCCAAAATTGTCGAGGACCGGGGTCTTGCTTTTTGCTGTACTTGCCGCACCACCCCGACTTCCTTTTTGCTGATATTTCTTTTCCTCATCAAAATCATCGTCACCTTCATCAGAAAATTCAGCTCTTGGTTCATTACTTTTCAGAATACCTACCTCGTTCCTGAAAAGATCATAATCAACGTCGAATTGATTCAATATTTGAGTAGCAATGTTTTCTTTGTTTTTTAAGATTGAAAGCATCAGGTGTTCAGTTTCCACAGTGGGACTCTTCAAAGCTTTCGCCTCAAGAACAGTCACACGAATAACTTTTTCAGCTTGCTTTGTCAAAGGCAAACTGTTTATATTGGCGATATTCTTCCCCGTTTTATCCTTAACGGCAAGCTCAATTTCCTTGCGCAATTCATAAAGGTCAACGTTGAAACTTTTCAGGATCTTGATGGCTGTATTTTCCCCTTCACGGATAAGACCCAGCAACAAGTGCTCGGTTCCGATAAAATCATTTCCCAATCTAAGCGCCTCCTCCCTGCTAAACGAAATGATTTCCTTTACTTGTGTCGAAAAATTGTTATCCATTTTTTAGATAATTGCTTGTGATACAATAATAACAAATATTTTTGGATACGGTTTGTCACTATTTATAAACGGAATGTTGATAATATTAGTTGTATGCAGGTCAAAACAGATACCAAAGAAAAATTTCATGTCATCACCCTGGCCGAACCCTCACTTACTGCTGATATGGCAGCGAAACTCTCTGATTTGCTGCTCAATTACCTGCAAAATGACGTGAAAAACGTAATACTCAACCTGAAAGAGCTACAATCATTAGATGAGTTAGCGGCCGAAAAGTTAGTTAAGCTACAGCAAAATTTTTACGAAAACAATTCCTCTTTTGTCATCTGTGAAATAGCCAAGCCTGTTGAAGATTTTCTCGATAGCGTAAATCTACTGGAAATAATGAATACCACTCCTACCGAAAGCGAAGCTATGGATATTGTGCAAATGGAAGAGATAGAAAGAGAAATGTTCGGCCCGCTGTCCTCCGAAGGCTGAATTTGAGTCTTGAATCTTGTGTCTTGAATCTTGAATCTTTCACTTTTTCGTCTAAGACTCAAGATTCAAGATTCAAGAATCAAGTTTCAAGTAATGCAAAACGAAACCAAAGCAAGGTTCACCATTCACCATTGACGTCGTAAATTCGCGACCATGTTATCGGTAACCATCCTCGGCAATAACTCAGCAGTCCCGGCATTTGATCGTCATCCCACCAGCCAGGTGGTCACGCTTGATGGGAACAATTATTTAGTTGACTGTGGCGAAGGCACGCAAATACAAATGATCAAATACAAGATCCGGCGGGGCAAGATCTCGCATATCTTTATTTCACATCTCCATGGTGATCATTATTTCGGGTTGGTTGGATTAATTACCAGTTTCGGTCTATTGAGTCATCAACAAGACCTGCATGTTTTCGGACCGTCTCCACTCCAGGAAATAATAGAACTTCAATTGAAAGTCGCCAAAACAGTTTTGCCGTTCAATCTCTACTTCCATACCATCAACCAGGAAGGTCTGTTGGTTGAAGACAGTAAGATCGAAGTCCGCTGTTTTAAAACAAATCACAGGATAGAATGTTATGGGTTTGCATTCAGGGAAAAGAAAAAACCCAGAAAGATCGACTTAGAGAAAGTAATAGCAGCGGGAATACCACAATCATTTTATAAAAAGCTGGAAGATGGGACGGATTATACGACCAAAGAAGATGTTGTTATAAAAAATGAAATGGTAACTATTGAAGCACCAAAAGGAAAATCTTATGTATTCTGCGCCGATACCAAATATGACGAATCGCTTTTAACCCATGTCAATGAAGCCGATATGATCTATCATGAAACTACCTATCCTGATCATTTAAAGGATAGGGCAATCGAACGTTTTCATTCCACGTCAAGCCAGGCGGCCCTGCTCGCCAAAAAAGGAAGAGTGAAAAAACTATTGATCGGTCATTTCAGCAGCAAATATCATGACCTGACTGAATTTGAAACGGAGGCAAGATCGGTTTTTGAGAATACGGAAGTTGCGTTGGAGGGAGTGACCTATCAAGTCTAATGGTTAAATTGATGTATTGATAAATTGTTTTTGGGGTGTATAACAATTTAACCATTTAACAATTCAACAATTGAGATCTAAATCACGAAATTGCTGATAGCATCCAAAAAATCCTTTCTTTTCCTTTGTGAGACTTCCAATTTGATATTATTCTCCAGCATAACATAGCCACCTTCATGTCTCTGGAATTCTTTCACACGATTCATGTTAATCAGGTAGGAATGATGTATTCTGAAAAAATTTTTACCCAAAAGCTGGCTTTCAAATTCGCCAAGTGTTTTTGAAGCAACTATCTTTCGGCCATCGTGTAGAATAACATTTGTATAATTACCCTGTGCTTCGCAATATAAAATATCAGGGATGTTCACAAATACGATCTTGTCAGCCATACCTACGCCAATTTTATTCTCATTCGGGTTTGTATTCATCTTAAATATCCTTTCCAAATGCTGCAATTGCTCATTCATAGACAATTGCTGTTTCCTGATATTCTCTTTGATCTTGTTTATTACCCGTTCGACTTTGTCGGCTCCTATAGGTTTTAATAAATAGTCAATAGCGCTCAGTTCGAATGCCTCGACCGCATAGGCGTCATACGCGGTGACAAACACCACATGAAAATTTGGATTATGAAGACTTCGGACCAGGTCGATGCCCGTCATTCCTGGCATTTCAATATCGAGGAAAACAAGATCAGGCTTATGTTGTTCGATCAATGCCTTGCCTTCGACCGGGGACGTTGTGGTTGCGATTACCTCTACATCATCCTTACACTTTTTTCTAAGCAAAAGGCTGAGCACATTGATTGCAGAATTTTCATCATCAATTATAATTGCTTTTATCATGAATAAACGGGTTGAGTTTGCGCAGTTAATGAATGGGGCAATAGTATGCTTACTCTTGTTCCTGTTGCTGTGCCATTATCATGCAGATCTTCAATATCGGTTTGAATATCTGACCCGTATTCTTTCGATAAAAGGTTAAAACGCTTTGACAACAGCTCCATGCCTTTTGAACGGTGTTCTTTTCGATATAGGCTCTTTAATTCACCTGATGTTTTTCGTCCAACGCCATTATCTTCAACACTGCAAACAACTCCAGCTCCATTCTTATCGATCCTTATAGTCAAATTCTTTTCCCCTCTTTTATGAGACAACCCATGCCATATGGCGTTTTCTATATAAGGCTGAAGCATCATATTCGGTATCGTCATTTTGTTGACATCAACATCATTATCTATTTCAATTGAGTATTTAAGATCAGGGACCCGCAATTGTTCCAGTGAAAGATAAAGTTCGAGCAGGTTTAATTCTTTTCGCAATGGAACAAAAGGCTGATTGGCATTATCAAGCAGCATTCTTAATAGTTCCGCAAATCTTGATAAATACAAGTGGGAATTGTCATTATCTTCTTTTAAGATCAGTTCCTGGATTGCATTCAGCGAGTTGAACATGAAATGAGGATTCAATTGAGCCCTCAAACTTTGGAGTTCCAGTTCCGCCATTGTATGTGCGGCATTTGCTTTTTCTGTTTTCAATCGTTCAGTAGCAATTAATCTTTCAGTCCTTTGCCGGTTCCTGATATTTCTATAGATAAAGACAAAAAGCAATATCAATAGGGCGAGCCCACCAATGTAAAATAGCCGTTGTCTTTTTTCAGCTTTTATCTGATTTTCTTTAAGATCAAGTTGGGTTTTCTGCAGATTAAGTTGAGTGCTTTGCAAAGATTTTTCCTGGTTGGCAATTGTAAGCTCCTGTTCTTTTTCTTCCCGTTTCGTTTGCTCCGTTTCTAATTCTGCCTGCGATTTAAGATAATTAAGGCGATTCAGTTCATTTTGTTTATTGGCAAGATCCAACGATGCTCTTTTCAGTTCAAGCTCTTGCTCCGTCTGCTTCGAAATGAATGCTTGCTGCATAAACTGCATTGACATTAGTTTCTGCCGAAATTTAATTGAGTCTTCTTTCATTAAAAACTTATATTGGAGTTCTCTGATTTCACTCTCCTGTTTGCTTTTTTCTTCATTCACCGCCTTGTCAGTAGTATATTGAACTCTTATCTGTTCAATCTTTTTAGCTGTTTGATCATTGATAAGACTGTCGTTTGCCTGAATGTAGAGGCTCGAATAATGGAATGCATTTTTATAATCTCCAGCAATCTTATATGACTCATAGAGGGCTGCATAGGTCTCTTTGATCAATTCTTTATCATTATATTCTTGCGCCACAGATAAGCCATCGCGAAGATTCAGAAGGCCCTCATTATACTTTTCTTTCGACTTTGAGGTTTTATCCAATTTGGACTGTTTACAAAGAATACTGCCAATTGCAATCTGCGCATGGGCTCTTTGTAATCGGATAGCTGTGACTTGAGTAATAGCCACAGCATCCTTTTGATATTGTAACG
>JAICPX010000344.1 GCA_025929635.1 Chitinophagaceae bacterium | reverse complement strand
GTAGACGTAAACCTTGTTCATCAAATAGTAAATGCATTGTATCAATTAAAAATTCAAAGTGTGATGGTGGAAGGCGGCGCCAGGTTGCTGCAATCATTTATTGATGAAGATATGTGGGATGAAGTAAGAATAATCGGCAACAAGCAATTGACAATAGGCAATGGACTGGCCGCTCCCGAATTAGTAACAGCCACCCCGGAGCAGGAGTTTATGGTTCAGACTGATTCAATTAAGATCTATTCTAAATGAGCCGGTTGAAAACAGAAGGAGTAAAGTGACAAATCCTGATAATAACTTTTACCAATCGATAGAAGAGGAATCTGTGGCTGAATTTAAGGACAGAGGTAGTCGCTTTATTGCCTACGCCTTTCCAATTTCGTCGGCAGATGATTTTAAAAAAAGACGGACGCAACTAAAGGAAGAACACGCTAAGGCGGTACATCATTGTTTTGCTTATCGTATTGGGATCGATGGAAATAACTTTCGCAGCAGTGATGATGGCGAGCCATCAGGAACTGCTGGCAAGCCAATCCTGGGGCAGATCGACAGCAAAGGATTAACGAATATCGCAATTGTTGTTGTAAGGTATTTTGGTGGTACCCTGCTTGGCGTTCCCGGTTTAATAAATGCATATAAAACTGCAACCTCATTTGCTTTACAAACGTCATCTATTGTCAGAAAACCGGTCTTGGTCAATTACCGGCTGCAATTTGATTACATGATCCTGAATGAAGTAATGAGGATCATTAAGAGACATGAGTGTGTTGTAATAAGACAGGATCTCCAGTTGTTTTGCCTGATGGAAATTGCCATTCCAAAATCGGGTCTTGAGCTTTGTCTGTTGCAATTAAGAAATTTGAAAAGCATGGAATTGTCAGCAATTTGAAAAAATATTTTTTATCAGCTTTTTCGCTCTGAAAATATTTTACCTTCATCGTTCATTTTAATCTAAACGATATGCGTGCAAGAATCACTTTTTCGTTCCTGGCCTTTATTTTAAGTATTGCCTGTTCTTTTTCCCAGGTTTCAATTATTCCTGAGCCAGTTTCGCTTCAGCAAAAAGAAGGAAAATATACTTTTCAATCCAGCATCAAGATCGGTTCTGATGCATCTTCAAAAGGAATTACTGAATGGTTAAAAGAGAAATTAACGCCCACCGGTCTGCCTGTTTCAATTGTAGCAGCAAACGAAAAAGCGGACATTAGTTTTTCATTAAATAAGAATGCTAATCCAACCATAGGAAAGGAAGGTTATCAACTTATATCCTCTGCTAATGGGATCTCAATAAGCGCTAATCAACCCGCAGGTTTATTTTATGGTGCCCAAACCTTGCTCCAGTTATTGCCATCGGCAATTGAAAGTAAATCCCCTGTAAAGAATATTTCATGGTCGGTGCCGGCAGTGGAGATCTCAGATTATCCCCGCTTTGGATGGAGAGGTCTAATGCTTGATGTATCGCGTCATTTTTTTGGAGTAAAAGAAGTAAAAGAATTCATCGATGATATGGCCGCATATAAGTACAACCTGCTTCATATGCATTTAACCGATGACCAGGGCTGGCGGATCGAGATAAAAAGTTTACCAAAATTGACAAGTGTGGGTGCGTGGAGAGTGGAGAAGACCGGAACATTCGGAACTTTCTCTAAACCCGAGCCTGATGAACCGCGCACTTACGGGGGATTCTTTACTCAGGATGACATTAAAGAGATTGTCCGGTATGCAAAGGACAGGTTTATCAACGTGATGCCCGAGATCGATATGCCCGGGCATAGCCTGGCTGCTATTGCTGCTTATCCTGATCTTACCTGTACGCCCGGTACTTACCAGGTAAACTCTGGTGAGCAATTCATGGTATGGCCGCCAAACGGGCATTTTTATGGATTGCTTGACAATACGCTTTGCCCTGCTAATGAAAAAACATTTGAGTTCGTTGACAAAGTATTTACTGAAATAGCTCAGTTGTTTCCATTTGAATACATACACATGGGCGGTGATGAAACGGCAAGAAATTTCTGGGAGAAAAGTGATTTGATCAAAGCGTTAATGAAAAAAGAGAATTTGAAAAACCTGGATGAGGTGCAAAGCTATTTTGTAAAACGAGTTGAAAAGATCATCAATTCAAAAGGAAAGAAAATGATCGGCTGGGACGAGATATTAGATGGTGGCCTGGCGCCAAATGCGGCAGTGATGAGCTGGCGTGGAATGAAAGGGGGTATTGAAGCAGCCAAGCTTGGACACGAAGTAGTAATGAGCCCAACCACATTTGCCTATATCGATTATATGCAGGGCGACGCCATGCTGGAACCTCCCGTTTATGCCACACTTCGCTTGAGCAAAGCCTATGAATTTGAACCGGTGCCTGAAGGTGTTGACCCAAAATTTATCAAAGGAGGACAAGCCAACCTTTGGACAGAGCAAATTTATAACATGCGTCACCTGCGGTATATGACCTGGCCCAGGGGATTTGCAATTTCAGAGTCCTTATGGAGCCCAAAGAGCAAAAAGAACTGGAACAATTTTTATAAGAAAGTTGAATCTCATTTTGCAAGATTTGATGCTGCGCAAAAGAAATATGCGCCGAGCATGTATGATCCTGAATTTAAATTCACAAAAAATGATAAGAATGAGATCACCGTTGAAATGAAAACCGAAGTACCTGATATTACTGTTCATTATTCATTCGATAATTCTTTCCCTGATAATTTTTATCCTCAATATACGGGCCCGGTGAAAGTTCCTAAAGATGCAGCCACGATGAAAGTGGTCACCTATCGTGGCGACAAGCCCATGGGAAGATTAGTTGTTTTTCCCAGCGCCGAAATGAAAAAGAGAGCGGGGGTAAAAGATAAAATGTAAGATGATAGAATAAGAAAGCCCGGCACGCCGGGCTTTTAACCTAATACGAACTCTATTATAACAAATCATCCTCTTTAAACTGGTATTGACTTTTAATTTTCCGCATGACCTCATCCATGCTGGCACGGTGATCCTCCGGTTTCCATTCACCCCGTTCCCATTTGTCTAATTCCTTATCGATATTTTTTTGTTGCAGCTGGGTAAGCTTTTCGGCTAATTGATCACTCATTTCTTTTTGCTTTTCGCGATATACTTTTCTTCTTTCGTACCGGTCGTTTCTGTCTTTTCTTATTTCTCCTTCTTCATTGGCCATATTCAGCAATTCTTCTTTAGCCAAAGCAATATCATAAGGCCCAAGGGGCATAATAAGTTTGGACAGCACGGGCCCGATCTCTATTAAGATGATCAGCAAAGAAATTAATAAGCTTGCCCAGAACACGCTTGCTTCCTGGTTGGAAAGATCAGACAATGCCTTGTTGCGTTCCAGGAATCCCATATTCGCTATTGCTGATTTTTCATAGTCTTTTCTTTTATCTTCCATTGATGATTTGCCAGTGGCAATTAGGTTATCCTGTTCTTTTATACCTTGTTCAAGTAAAGCTAATTCGCCTGCAAACTGATCCTTTGCTTTATTATAGGCATCTTGTTTTAATCTTGTGATATTCTCAATCCCTCTTTGCATGCTGCCACCTGTACCATCGGCTTCCTGCAAATAGGCAGCCTGCAAATTGTGCAGCTGATCCTCGATCGCCAGCTTACGACCGAGGAGTCGCTGTCTTTCAGTTTCTGCATTGGCAAGTTGATTTTTGTATTCCATGGCTAAAAGACTATCATTAAGCCGGATCTTGTCATGGAGGTTTTTCGTCATTTGAACGTTTATCTCTTTCTCAAAAACTTTCATCTCGAGTGGGCGTGCGATAACAACCCCGATCAGTAATGCCAATGCCAGCCTTGGCAACGCCATCAAAATTTGTTTGCGGCGTGAAATGCCATACTTTCTCATTGTAGAAACAAGAAAGCGGTCGAAATTGAAAATGATCAATCCCCAAATGATAGCAAAGCCGATCGTCCAGAACCAATTGCCAAAAACTGTATGGATTGCATAGCCGGCAGATAAGGTGGCCAGCACAAATGTTGCAAGCAACACTGCGCCCAATCCTGAATACTTGCTGTGTTCGGATGGGAATTGTTTTAATAATTTTTGATGAGCACCAGCGCACCACCATAGAAATTTGCTGTCGCCGGGTGCTTTCTTTTCGCCAAATGAATCGTACGTATACAATTCATTGAGGCCTTCATTAGTGTCAGCCATTGTGGGTGTTTTTCAATAAATAAATAAAGATGTAAAATGCCGGTTGAAGTTGGATTATATTAGAAACGATGATAGTTCCGGCTAATTTTAAAAAGCTTGTTAAGAAAAGGGTAAAGACGCGGCTAAATTCAGGAAATCATGCCTAAGTATTCAGTTTGGCGGTTGAAGAGGATGAGGAGTATAACATAGGTAAGAACCGCTAAGACGATACCCCATGTAAAGAAATAGTAGGCGACTTTCAGCAGTTTATATTTGATCGTCAATAGCCTGCCATAAAAATATAATTCTTTTACAAAAGCCTCCATTTTTTGCGTGTTATCCATCACCGTTGAGGATATCCGTGCCTTGTACTCATCAAGGGTCACTTCACTGGTTTTCTTATAATGAAGAATATTGTTTTCTGTCTGGTCATCTTTTGTTTGCCCAAACTCCGGTTTAATGGATTGGACTGAAAAGAAGAGTGAAAGGACATTTGAAATCATCAGGATGGCGGCAAAGATCCAGCTATACTGAATGGTTACGATAACCTTACCTATCACCGTGACACTAAGCGTAAGAAAAACTGAATTTACAACAAGCATGATTCGGGCTTTGCGGTCGGCATCTCCAATCATTCTCACATAATTGCTTGAGGTTTCTTTAAGAATGACTTCAGTTTTTATTCTTTTCTTTTTTTCCTCTTTTTCCTCTTTCATGCTGTTCCTGTTTTCAAATATTCCTGTTCCTAACATACAAAATTCAGTCCAACTGTGTTGAAACATGTATTAATGCACTGATTGATCGTTGCTTAGGGGTTCGCAAAAACACCTGCCCGGCCTTAGCCATTAACTGCAGCGTGGTATGTTTACATCACTTGGAACCGTTACAGATATGGCCATGCAATATTTTATTTAGCAAAGTCTTCCTAATTTTAATGGACGCGATCATCATGAAAATTCTTTTCTCCATACTTCTCTTCTTACCAGTTTGTTTCCATGCCCAACCAAAGCAGGACAACTTTTACAGGATTGACAATAGCGTGGTAACAATCCCATTTGCTAAAGCAGATACACTGGCAAAACGGTTGGCCGCACTTGGTAAAACTGACCGGGAAAAAGTAAGAG
>JAICPX010000620.1 GCA_025929635.1 Chitinophagaceae bacterium | reverse complement strand
TTTAATTTTTACGGGTTTAAAATAGGTTACTTACGATAAATGATTAGCGAAATAACCGAGCTGTATTTATACTGCCTGCCTTAATTCCCTCAACTTATCGAGGTAAAACATCACTTCCTCATCAGTTACTTGCCTGAAATCTTCATAGAATGCGCCAACTCCATAAAATTCTTCGGGCACCAGGAGTGCAATGACCTCATCTGCTTGCTTTGTGAGTGTTTCCATTGCGCTTAGTGAAGCTACGGGTACTGCAATAATGATCTTATCCGGGTCGCTTTTGCGCAAAACCCGGATCGTTCCCAGCAGCGTATTACCTGTTGCCACCCCATCATCAACTACAATTACAGTTTTCCCTTTCAACGATTCAGGTTCTTTATCACCCATAAACTTCTTATACATCTCCCTTAACGTGCGGCGAATCTGCACCAGCTCGTTTTGAATATATTGAGGCGTTACATACTCGTGTGGAATAATAAAATGATCAGTAAGACTGGCCGCGCCAATTGCATATTCTTTATTTGCCGGGTGGCCAATTTTTTTTGTAAGAATTATTTCAAGAGGAAGTCCCAACTCTGTCGCAACAAAATAGGCTACCGGTACACCACCTCTTGGGACCGCCAATACTACGCCGCGATCGTTCTTAAATTTTTTCAATCTTTCTGCTAACAACAATCCCGCCTCAGTTCTGTCGCGAAACATGATTATGTTTTATTGTCTTTCAAATCGCCCGGTTATTTTGGAAATTCTTATCCGATACATAACAGGCTTGATTCTCCTGCTGTCATTGGTTTTGCTTTTTTCATCATGTTCAAATGGATGAATAGTGCTGCTGGTCAATAATGGAAATACCCGGTTGAACAGCCGTTCTCTTGCTTCTTTTGCTTCTTCACTTTTCAGTTCCTCGAATTTTCCAAATACCAATACGGTTTGCCAATTGGCCATATCTGTTATTATATCTACTTCGAAACAAACGTTGGGATTTTTTCGGAGAAGTTTCAATTTCAATCCCTCTATGGTTTGTCCATAGATATACTGGCCATCGTACGCATAAGTAACCGGTACTACATAGGGTTGCTTTCTATCTATACATGCGAGCCGCCCGATGGCCTGGCTTGCGAGAACATTCTTTATTTGTGTATCGTTTAATTCACCCAACATAATATGCGGATTTAACAGGTTGTAAGAATTTCTCAAACCAATTGCCAGCGAGGTCGCAAACTTTTTCCATAGCCCCAGGCTCCTCAAACAAATGCGATGCGCCCCTGACAATTTCTATACTCCGTTCACACCTTAATAGGAAATATGCTTTATTATTTAATCTTATTACGTCATAATCCAGACCGCCAACGATCAGTAATGTTGGAGCTTTTACGTTTGACAACACATCCATTGCAAGATCAGGCCTGCCTCCCCTTGAAACCACTGCGCCGATTTGTGGCAAAAAAGCCGCTGCCCTTAATGCGGAAGCAGCGCCGGTACTTGCTCCAAAATAGCCAAGCCGGCAATCCTTTGCGAATTCCTGTTTCTCCAACCATTTAGTTACATCGATCAATCTTTTTGTCAAAAGTTCAATATTGAACCGATTCATGAATTCGGCATCTTCCTGTTCAGTGAGCAAGTCAAATAAAAGAGTACCGAAATTCTTCCGATGCAGGTATTGTGCTACCAGTTGATTGCGCCGGCTAAAGCGACTGCTTCCACTGCCATGCGAAAAAACAACAATAGCGCCCGCTGTTGATGGGACGATCAATTCACCTTTCAACTTAATATTATTGATTGGTATTGATACTTCGTTATGAACCTTGAACTCCATAATAATCTTTTTAACCTGGTAAAACGATTGGTGTTTTAGCGCTGATATTTATCTCGTGCTCGGCGAGCTGCGAAAGCCGGTCATCAATTTGTTTTTCATTTACCTCTGCCTCGTGAAATACGGAAGCAAACTTTTCCATCTCCAATGCCTTTGCAAAAGCTGCTGCTGTGCCATAGAGGCTAATCTTAAAATGATTAATACCCTGGACGCATGCAAGCAGGCAGGCATCTTTCACTTGCTGATCAGCGCAGTCATTCAGCTTTTCATTTGTTTCTTCAATAAAAGCCAGCATTATTTTATTTGAAACACTTAATGAACTGATCTTTTCCTCTTCAAAAAATGCCGAGAATTTCTCCACGTGTTCCTGCACGAACTCCTGGTCCCTCTGCAGTACGGCTTTTAGTTTGATTGTACCGGCTTCCCG
>JAICPX010000495.1 GCA_025929635.1 Chitinophagaceae bacterium | reverse complement strand
TGAAGGTCCGTGTTCTTTGTTTAATTTGATAACAGCCGTGTCCTTATCAGGCAATATTAGGATAACAAGTCCAACAAGGAAACTGATCAGTAATAGCCATCTGTATTTATAAATCATAGCGTCAGGTGGATCATTTCTCAATTCTTTTCTTTAATTCGTTAACGATATAAGGGATTGAGCTTTCCGGGAAGGGCGATACACAGCTTGCATTTATTTCACACAGTGAGTATTTCCCATTTGCCTTGTCCGTATTTATTTTATTAATAAAAAAATCAGCATCCCAGATAACAGGAAGCATTTCGGTTTTGGTACCTGTGATCTCCAGCAGTTGCGGCACCCATTCTCGCTCCATGATATTTTTCAAATCGCTGAACAAGGCGCAATCTTCGCTGAAATAAAACCTTTGACCAGGTTTTTTATATACACCATTTAAGACAGGATACAACGCATTTACTTCCTGGTAGCCGAAGCCGGAAACATTTGCACCTGACAAATAACAGCGAACCATTCCATTGATAATATTTGGGTTCCATGCCTGGCCAACCAACATGCTTCCTGCATCAAAATAAGTTTCAAATGACCGATAAAATTCCTGGACCGTCATTGGAATTTCTACATCTCCCCGGGTGGCATGTGTGACCAGGACCCTGTCATTTTTTCGGTTTGACACATCAACTTTAAATACTCCGTTGCCTCCATTCCCACGGTATTGTTTCAAGATCCTGACGTCGTCTTGCTGATCAAAGAATCGCTGCTTAAAATCTTCAAACGAATCATAGAGTTTTATATCTCCCCCAAATTCTGTGTCTTTTAGTTTATACAGGATTTCCTTTGTACCGATTTTTAGAATGGTATCCGGATGGGCAGACACAAACCGATCTTTTGAAAGCTTACCTAGCATGGCGTCCAGCTTCTTTCTGCTATTACCTTGCTCAATAGGATTTACCCAAACTAATATGGCAGCATATTTTTGTAATTCTGCTTCAAGCTGGTTACAAACAGAATCATGATAAAGAACTGAATCAATGGCAAAGCCATTTTCAATAAAATGACCGGCGAGTTTTTTATATTTTTCTTCGGCCAAAGCGTTTCGTGCAGAGCCAGGCTCTCCATAGATCATTAAGGCTATTGTAGAATTATTCATGCGGTTATACTATCGGAGTTTGAATCAATTCCGAAATTGGTTTGATCTCTTTATTCATTTGATATGTTGTCAGCTTCTTAATTTTCCCGGATTCCATTTCAAATACATCACAAAACAACGCATCTAACATTCCGCCGTTCTTTATTTTACACTGAACCGATCCTTCTGCGATCACCACGTTGTTTTCTTCAGTCATTCTCAAAATTTCAATTTGCGGGTTTCCTTCAAAATAGTCGTTTTCTATTTCCTTATCAAAAGATTCTTTACCAGAAAGATTAAAAAAACCTGGCATATACCACACGATATCATTGGTAAGACAGTCAAGAATGATTTTATGATCGCTTGCAATAAAACCATCCATATACTTTCTTACCGTCAGTTTGTTTTGTGTCATTTGTTTTTTTAAAATTAGCAATTGTATTGTTGATGATAAAATCGATGTGACCAAACAACCAACACGGGGTGGGTTTGGCAAACTATGGTAAGGATTTTGCAAAATTCTACTTCGATTCATCCGATCCGGAAATAGGATACCGGGTGATTAAAGACGAAGTACAGCCAGGTTCCATCCGGAATCAATTATGTAACTGGGTATTCCGAATATTTTCAACAGGTTACGGATCTTATCAATTGATCTCTTAAGATACCTGTTCTTCCGATTGGACAATTTTTTTTATTATTACGATCTGGCCTAAGTGATAATGCGTGTGTTCAATAATTCCGTGAAGATTCCTGAAATAAGTGCCATATTATTCGTCAATAAAAGTTTCCCCGAATTTATTTTCGGGTAATTTTTCAATATGATCAGCGAACTGTTCTGCCTCGGTAAGGGCGTTATTCACCAGGGCCTCCCAATCGCTTTGTGATTGGACAAGTGGGTGATCAAAGCTATATTTATCGTGGGCATTCAATGGTCCGCCCTGCAACACTTTCAAAACGGAGCTTACGTAATAATTAATATGATAGACAAGAGCGGTTATCGTATTACAGGAATGCACCTTCTTTGTTGCCTGCTGCCAGGTGATATCTTTTAATGTATCCCTGAGATTTACGGAGGTCCAGTTGCCTCCAAAGAAAACTTCCCGGAAATGTTTTGCGATCTGACTTGATAAATGCATGAGCTGAGAATTAGGTTTGACGATTAACTTGACTAATAGACATAGACATCATCACGGAACAGGTAGCCCGAGTCTGCATTCTTTATTATTAGCCTTATTGTTTCCAGGTAGTCTGTCACTGTAAACGAGTATTGAGTCGAGGATGTTTGTGCAACAGAAATGACCAATCCGTCCAGGCTCATCCTGATCACTCTAAGTTGCTCTCCATTTTCCTGGGGTTGTGTCACTTCCCTGTACGCCATCCGGGGGAACCTGGTCCTGAAATAATTTATAGTTGAATCCACTTCTTCCTCATTCATGTCTTTATAAACTTGTGTAACAATCCGGTCAGTTGAATTATTGAACTGTATTGTTTCAACAAACACTGAATCACCATCGCCCCATTTTTGCCTGTATACTTCATCTATCCTTTCATCCAGTTTAACAAACCTGGCACCCAGCTTTTCATACTCGACCTTAAATCTTCCGGGAGGATAGGGTGTATTGAGCTCAACATTCCACATGAGAATTGGTGATTGGCTCTTTCTGGGCCGCAAACCGGCGGTTGAGTTCGTATCGCTGATAAACACCGCAACGTACTCACCGATCGCAAACAGGTATTTTTTCCCTTTGATGGTATCAATAAATACTTCGAGGGTATCTTGTTTGCAGCATACCTTCTGACCATTTACCCTGTAATTCTCAAAGAATATAATTGTTGAGTCAGTAATGATGGGCGTTTTATCTGCATTAGTAAAAAAACTATCGAGTGGAGCAAACTGGTAAGCATCCGGAAATGGAAATTTCTTAACCCCGGGATAGTAACTGGTATCAGGCGAGAAAAAGTTTACTACAACTGCCCATTGTTCCTTTTTCAGTGCAGGTTGTTTACATGACGCATATAAAACAAGAAAAAAAAACCAGCCGCATGATCCTATCAAACTAATTCGTCTCAAAGTCTCGATAATTAAGCAGGCAAAATTATTGAATATTAGAATTGCAATAATATCGCATTAATTTGTTTTAAATGCATAATCCTGGAATAAAACGGATATTCCGGCGGGATAGATCAGGATAATAACCGGAAGCAGAGAATAGTAATGATAATGCACAAAATCGCACTATAGATTAGTTTGTTGTGTTTGGCAAGCCAATTGGGTAAAAAGATATCAAAATTTTCTTTGGTGGAAGTAGAATATCGTCTTGCAATCAATGTCAGCGGGCATTTCATTTTGAAAATGACCAACACAATTGCTTCGATTAAGAACAAGCCGAGACCGAT
>JAICPX010000282.1 GCA_025929635.1 Chitinophagaceae bacterium | reverse complement strand
GTCTGTCTACAACCGTTACTATTCATAAATACATTTTGAACAAAACCCCTGAGAAACATGAAATTTAGGGCGGGTAGGGGTCAAACAAAATAAATAAGTTTGTTGTATGAAACAGCATCGTTTTGTACGCGAAGGAATGGCATGGTATATTGATCTTCCGGAATACTTATTCCAGGGAGGCGATAAAGGTGATCTTCAAATGGTTTCAGGTGCTGATACGATGCTTGATATAATTGCAGATAAAGAAAATGAAGTAACACTTCAAATAGATACTGAGCCGTTTGAAGGAGCAGATGAATTATTGCTTACCGGGCTTTGTGATCCAATACTTGGCGGCGGCTATTATCACATAAAGAAATTCGAAAATAAACCAGTGAACAAAGATTTATGGCTATGTGATGTTACCCGTTTTGTTTTTGGAAATATTCCAGGAAAAATCTATATAAGAAGCATTCACTTATAACGTTTCTTCAAACCAATAAGAAATGATTAAAAAACCTGAGTCCGTGCGTGCTGGTAGGTAGGTTGATCATTAACTCTCATTGAACAATCTTGCTGATCGCCGATTTAAGAAGCAGGTTGAACTTCTCAGGATTTTCCATCATCAGAAAATGGCCAACACCCGGCATGATCATTACCTGGACACCATAACGTTCAATGGAAGGTATATCAGTTGGCCTGTTATCGGAATTGATAAAGATGACCGGTAATTTCAATTCTTCAAGCGTACGCGTGACATGGCTACTGTAACTCCAGGTAGACCTGAACGCCTCAAGCGCAACAGCTGGTGGTGCCGACGACATATCCATTGCCACTCTTTCAACAAGTGAGCTATCGGATTTAGGATCGAACATTCTTCGAACAAATGCTGCTACCGAATCCGCAAAGTTCATTTCGAATCGGGCAGCAAACGCCTGGATATCTCCCGGTGTAGGTGGTGTGTGAAGTTGTTTGTATTGATCAACAAAAACAAGACCTGCAACAATATCCCGCGGCAATTGTCGTGCTGCTTCAGCAATTACACAACCACCCATAGAGTGGCCGATCATTATCACATTTTTCAGACCAAGCTTTTTCACGACCGCCGCCACATCGGCACCAAATGCTTCCATGGTCCATGCTTTCCGGCCAAGGCCAGATTCACCATGGCCGGCAAGATCAATGTTAACGATTTTATGACTGCCTGAGAGTGGTACGAGCTGATCCTGCCAATAACTTCTATCACAAGACCAGCCATGAACAAAAACAAGGACAGGTGTTTTGTCACCACGTATTTCGTAAGCGATCCGAATGCTATCCGGAGAGGTCGCAAACATGGTCTGCCCATAGGATTGTATTTGACTGTTCAAGAAAAGTAAGGTTGTGATCTGTATGACACGTATTAAGTTGAATCGTTTCATATATTTTGATTAAAGGTGAATCACGAGAAAAAAACTACATGACTATAACGTGGAAAGTGTTTTCGTAGAGTGTATGCGACCTGAGAGTTGTTTCAATCAGCAATTTACTATTGCAAAAATCTATCCAAAGGTTAATGTTTCCTGCCCGCCCGGGGACTTGCCCGGCCGCAATTAGCATAGCATAGAGGTATGAGCTACGAGACCCCGGGATATGACTGAATCAAACAACTCGGGTTCGGTTCACAACCGCTACCATTTACATTCCAGTGCATCTTTCTACCCTCAGTCCGGCAGACCCCGCACGGGCAAAAAAACTTTCAAGCTGAACAGAATAAACGTTTGGCGCAGCCAGCTACTGACTTTACTTTGAAATGTTTTTCTAACATCAAAAAGTATCCGCTGAAATTAACTACCAGGATTCACCAGGAATTTTCTAAATAATGTCTCGTGCATTGACGAAAGATGCAGATGTGAATAAGTAATTAATAACTATGGCCAGCGTTTTTTATAACATGATTGTAATCAAACTCACTTTATAAGGGCTGTGAGCAAATAATAACAAAGTCTAAATGAGAGAATTACTTAAATAGTAAATTCTTTATCCTGTGAATAATAAATTGTACTTATCGTAAAAGTTGATCGTGATCTATCATGTCTACCCGAATAACCCCTTGGTAATTTTCTTGACGTTATGTTCGTTGCTTAACGGTTGATTGCTAACTGTAGTTCACTTAAATTGCGCCGTGCTCAAATTTTTCAACCGCTCAAAATCCAATATTATTATGAAATTAATTGCCCTGTTATTTTTAATAGTCGCATCATTTGGTGCCGGTGCGCAATGTAGCGCACCAACTGGCCTCTCCACTTCTCCCATTACAGCTATGACCGGTACTGCGACATGGGCACCTGTTATCGGTGCGACGAGTTATAATCTCGACTATAAACTTGCAAGTTCTTCCACCTGGGTAACTATTGCAAACGGGACAACCTCTTTACAATGGACAATCGGCGGATTGACACCAAATACTACCTATGATTGGAGAGTAAGAGCAAATTGCGCTTCAGGTATCAGCGAGTACACGCAAACGCAGTTTACTTCGGGAGCAATCGGCTCATGTAGCGCTCCCGGCGGACTTTCCACATCTAATATTACATCTAATACGGTAACCATGAATTGGAGTCCTGTGAGCGGGGCGGCTTTTTATAGTCTCCAGTATAAGCCCGTTTCTTCAGGCTCATGGCTCACTGGAACTTCCGCTACCTATTCAACATCTCTTAATTTATATTCTTTGGTTGCTGCTACAACATATGAGTGGAGAGTATACGCACACTGCAGTCTCACCGAAATGAGTAGTTATGGCACTGCACAATTCACAACATCAGGATCAACACCTCCGCCACCACCGACAACAGCAGCATGTCCCGGTCCCTATGATGTTAGTACCAACGGCACTATCAGCGGCGCTGCTGCGATAAGTTTGAATACAGATGTAAAAGGTACTGTTGCCCGGAAAAATGATATTGATCATTATAAATTCACGATCAGTTCAGCTGGTACGATCACTGTTTCATTAACTACATTACCTGCAAACTATAACCTTGCTGTATTAAATAGCAGCGGAACACAAATTGGTATTTCACAAAATAACGGTCCGCAAAGTGAATCGATCTCACTAAGTGTTACGCCAGGTATTTATTATGCAAAAGTAATTCCGAAAGGTAAAGCGTATAATATGTCATCTTGTTATACATTGAGAGTGCAAACAATTACTGCAGCCAGGTTAACAGCTACGGCAACTAATGTAACAGCTGATGCTGCCAGGGAAATTGTGAATCCGGACTTTACCATTAACCTTTTCCCTAACCCTGCAGGTGATCAGCTGAATTTATTGGTGGAAGGAGTTTTCAATAAGACTGAGATCAAAGTATATAACCTGATGGGTAAATTGGTAATGCAACAGGAAAGTGCTAATCCGCTTATACAATTAAATGTTTCGAAACTTTCTGGTGGTTTTTATATAGTACATGTGAATGATGGCAACGAAACCAGGTCGGCAAAGTTTATAAAACAATAAATGCTTTTTTTAGAACAAAGGGCTGCTCAACCGGGCAGCCTTTTTTATTTCCCGCCCTGGTCTTACCCGGCAGCAATTCAACAACTCCGGGGCCTGGCCATATCCATTCCTGTTCGGAAATACATTATGGGTAAGAGCCCGGTGCGGGCAGAAATTTAAACAGGCAGCTCCACCACCATCACCGTTCCTTCATTCTCTTTCGTTTCAACCTTTATTGTACCATCATGTGCCTTAATAATATCATAACTCAATGATAAACCCAACCCGGTTCCCTGGCCTGCCGGCTTGGTGGTATAGAATGGTTGAAAAATCTTATCCACTGAACTTTGCGGAATTCCAAAACCATTGTCGATAACTTTTATAACAACCTTTTCATTTTCTTTTTTTGTTACTACGCTGACCATTGGTTCAAACGCTCCATCCAATGCTGAGCTTGTCGCAGCATGTTTCTTTTCATTTACCGCGTAAAATGCATTGTTGAACAGGTTTAATAATACGCTGCCGATCTCCTGGGGAACTACATTTATGCTGCCAATGCCAGCATCGAGGTTGGTTTGCATTTGTGCATTAAAGCCTTTGTCCCTTGCCCGCAAACCATGATAGCTTAAACGTAAATACTCATCGCACAAACTATTAATATTTGTGGGTTCTTTCCGGCCTTTACGGTTTCGTGTATGCTGTAGCATTCCTTTTACAATGGATTCTGCACGTTTTCCATGATAAGTTATTTTCTCCTCGTTCTCTTTCAACGTATCGGCAAGGACCCGCACTGCTTCAAAATTGCCATTGGCAATTTCCTCGTTCATTTCAGTTATTAATTCTGTATTGACTTCAGAAAAGTTATTGATGAAGTTGAGCGGATTTTGAATTTCATGTGCAATACCTGCTGTGAGTTGACCAAGCGAAGCCATTTTTTCAGCCTGGATCAGTTGTTTCTGCGTCTTCTTCAGATCGAGCAATGTATTGTCGACCTGGAGTTTCGCTGCTTCCAGTTTACTGAAGTCTTCATACCGGGCATAGGCTGTGGAAAATGCGTCTGCTACGGCTTGTATTGTCCGGATCTCCTGTTTACCCAATTGTTCAGTATTACCCACATACAACATGCCTTGCAGAAAAGGCGCAAAATGTAAATAAAAACCACCACCGGGAAGCTTGCTCAGGTATTGTTCAGTAGATGTATAAACGCCCCGTTGAACTAAATTCCCTGCAAATGCAGTATACGCTTCCTGGTCCCAATATTCTGTATAAAATTTTCTACTCTGCCATTGAGCAACTATTTCGCCAATATTGCCTGGCGTATTATAAGGAATGTCAAAAGCGGCTATTGCTTTTCCATCCGGTGCAGAAAGATAGGTATGACTCACTTGCTGCAAATCATCCATAATAAATACACCACAGCGGATAAAAGGAATGCCAAGTATCGTGAGTTCGTTCCATATTAACGGTGTAATTCTATCAAGATCATTCGCAGTACGCATCGATGCGATCTCTGCACGGATACGATCAAGCGAAGCTTGTCTCACCGCGTCCCTCGTCTGCGCTTCTGCATTCTTCAAATCAAGATACCGGCGATAGGTAAGTGCAAAAACCGCGGTAAACTTTTTTAATTCAGCACTTATTTCGGCATCCAGTGGATCTTTGGTAAAAGTAAAAATGGCGCCCTCTTTGAAAAAGAAACAGGTACTTGTTTGTTTTTCGGTAGTCACACTCTGTGTGAATTGCGGAGCATGATTGGAAAGAACTTTATAATAATTAATTATGTCTTCGCCTTCGAGGTCATAACGCATCATGGTTTCTTTCAGTATCCATGCATCGTAAGCCGCTTCCAGCATCGGGTGGATCGACATGGACACTTTGCCTGTCACCTGCCCGACCGTCCCATCCTTTGTGGTATTAGCTCTCCATACCTGCATTGTTTTTTCTTTGTCATCTATAATGATCAATCCGCAGCGTAAAAGCGAAATGCCAAGCTTATCGAGCTCATTGAATAATACCCCGGTTGCGTTACCAACATCGGCACTACTGCGCATGGCCATTGCACTCGCCCTGACCCGCTCAAGGGAAGCTTCAATTTGCGCTTCCTTGATCTGCACTTCACTTGTTTGCAGATCAATGAACCGTTGGTATAATCTTTCAAATTCGATGGCCATTCGTCGCACCACTTCCTTTTCTTCAGGCGTTGCTTCTCTTGTATGACCAAATCCTACATATCCGAATTTGCAGTAACCCTGGGTAATGAATAAGCCATTGGGAAAATCTTCCGGGTAAAACTTCGCCTCGTCAGGTACAGCGGAAAGAATCTCCTGGAACAATTGAAATACATGGTGAAGGATCTCGTAAGGATACATGTGAGCGTTTACCAGGTCGGGCCCACCTTTCTTCCAGTTTTCAACGCTGTCTTTCCACGCATCCACTGCATCCATATCAATTTTTTGCTCAGCCTGTACACGCTTGCCCTTTCTCCCAGTGGTCCAATACGAGAACTTATTTTTTTCCAGGTCAAATAAAGTGAGGTGAGAAAATACCGGGGAAATACCTAGGAGATCGTACTGCTCAAAAAGAACAGACAACACATCACTTAGTTCATGTGAATTCTGCATGCCGATCGCTCTTGCCCGGACCCGTTCCAACGCGGCTTCGATTTCCAGCTCCCGGTTGCTATGAGCGAGTTGCTTTTCAAGCTCAGCAACTTTTAATTGAAGATTTTCCGTCTGACCGATCATTTGAATTGATTCCTTCACTCTTCTTTTGAATTTTTCTTGGGAGGTTGAAGTTAAGATATAGCGTCGAAATACATTCAACC
>JAICPX010000315.1 GCA_025929635.1 Chitinophagaceae bacterium | reverse complement strand
CCAATTCATCTTTGACAATTTTCACCATTAGTTGCCCGGGACTGATGGCGTTTATAACTTTTTCGCCAATTGCTTTTTCTTTTACCCTGTCGGTAAAATCTTTAGCTATTTTATAATTGACATCGGCATCAACCAATGCTCGTCGAATATCTTTAAGGGTAGCGGCAACGTTGAGCTCAGTAACCCTGGCCTGCCCCTTAATATTTTTAAAGGCGGATTCGAGATGATCAGATAAAGAATTAAACATAATCGCGGATTTCAGGATTTAAATTGATTACAAGGGTCATTTTAATGAATTTATCAGCCTTTTAAATTGAAGACTTGGCGCTCCGAAATTTAATAATAAGCCAACTTCCGGTCTAAAAACCCTCAAATAATTCAAGATTTGGTTATGCTCCGTTCTATCAACTTCTTTTAGGGCTTTTAATTCAACGAGCACAACATCTTCAGAAGTCAAATCAAGTCTTCTTTTATAAATACAATTACCTTCATAGAACATATCTTTTTCTACTTCTTGCCTAAATTTCAGTCCAATCTTTTCCAATTCGATAATCAAGGCTCTTTTATAGACTATTTCTGGAAAACCGAGACTGAAGTAGCGGTGAACCTTCATAGCACAGCCAATGATCTTCTCGGTAATTTCATGATATTTGAGATCCTGTATTGCCATAAAAAAATGCAACTAATAAAGTTGCATTATAATTAGGTCTGCAAAGATAAAACGAAGTAAAGAATAAATTCAGCGAATTCTTGGTAATCCTTTAATCCGTGATAAGTGTAGAGTTTATTTCAGTGTTTCTCTTTTTTATAGTTATACGCCTAAATATGTTCTTAATAATTGACAGCGTGTATTTGTTTTCAGTTTAGTGATCGCTTTGTCCTTGATCTGTCTTACACGTTCCCTTGTCAGGCTGAATTTTTCACCGATATCTTCGAGGCTCATCGGATGATCCACGCCGATCCCGAAAAAATAGCAGATCACCTCTTTTTGCCTTTCTGTCAAAGTGGTCAGACTTCTTTCTATTTCTGTTTTTAGTGATTCCTTATGAATAAGATCACCATCAGTTTTATCGGCATTGGGATTTTCCAGAACATCAAGTAATGTATTTTCTTCCCCGTCAGAAAGAGGTGTATCCATACTTACATGTCTTGCCGAAATGCCCATTGAAGCGGATACTTCTTCAATATCCATATCAAGAGCTTCCGCCAGTTCCTCAGCAGATGGTTCTCTTTCGAATTCCTGTTCAAGCTGGGAGTAAGTTTTTTGAATGCGATTGGTAAGACCTACCTTATTTAACGGCAGACGAACGATTCGGGCCTGTTCGGCCAATGCCTGTAAAATACTTTGGCGGATCCACCACACTGCATAGGAGATAAATTTGAAACCCCGGGTTTCATCAAAACGTTGCGCTGCTTTTATCAGTCCGAGATTGCCTTCATTGATAAGATCAGGTAATGATAACCCCTGGTTCTGGTATTGTTTTGCCACAGAAACCACAAAACGAAGATTGCCTTTGGTCAAACGATCCAAAGCTTTTTGATCACCTTGTTTGATAAGGCGGGCTAATTTGACTTCATCCTCGGGGGAAACTAATTCTACCTTGCCGATCTCCTGCAGGTATTTTTCCAGACTTTGAGATTCACGATTCGTAATCGACTTCGTGATCTTGAGTTGCCTCATGCTCATAGGTATATTGGGTTGTTGGTTTTTAAGGGTAAATAAGAATATTGGTTATTTAGCTTTGGTTATTGATTACCCAAAAAATCCTCACGGTTAATCTTATCCACAGAACGTATTGAACGTCAAAGCAATTTAGTTAAAATAGCGACACGTCCAAAACTTTCTTTATTAGGGTATTAACGAAGCGCTAAGAGGTTTATTTTCCACATATCTTAATAATCGGGATTTCCGTGAAAAATAATAGGTAAAATACTTTGCCGGACTGATTATTTTTTTATTATTGCACGGGTTGATACCTATTAATGAGTAATAAGAATGGCAA
Source organism: Chitinophagaceae bacterium (assembly GCA_025929635.1). Lineage (GTDB taxonomy): Bacteria > Bacteroidota > Bacteroidia > Chitinophagales > Chitinophagaceae > VBAS01. The sequence continues at coordinate 3,741 of JAICPX010000315.1, read as the reverse complement.
AGCAGTTATATACATTAGAATTTCCCGTGAGATGTTCGCCTGTTATTTTATATGAATTTCTTTCCTCACCGGCAGGATTGCAGGAATGGTTTGCTGATAAAGTTGATGACAGAGATAATATTTTCAGTTTTACCTGGAATGGCTCGGTTGAAAAAGCAGAAGTATTGGAAAAAGAGCAAGACAAATTGATACGATTTCACTGGTTACATGCTCCGAAAGAAGAATACTTTGAATTCAAGATCGAGAAATCAGAAGTTACCAATCAAACAATCCTTGTTATAAAAGATTTTGCGGAGAAAAAAGAGATCAAAGACCAAAGCATGCTTTGGGATTACCAGGTAAAAGAACTTTTTCATCGTTTAGGAAACTAACAGCAGCATTTTACCAACAGTTCATAATTCCTCAACAGTTTTTCTTCAACTGCTTCAAGGGAATCAATAGGAAATTTTATGGCCAGTTTTAGAAAATTATTCGTCGATACAATTTGATTTAATTCCCCGGGGGCCAATGCTGCCAGCCGCAGATAGGATTTTGGATCAAGATCGTGCGCCCATTCATTATCTCCATTATAGACGCTAAACTCATTTTCTTTTAGACCGGATATGTTGGCGATGATTTTTCTTAAGAACGTTGTTTTATTATCTCCCGAGAGCTGCAGCGTAATGCTGAAAAAATTTCCCCACCAGAACATAGTGCGTATGGCAAATATGTTATTAGGCTGAAAGTATCTTGGATTATCAAGAACAAGCCATGGCAATCCTTTGTAATTCTCACCTCTTGAGATTTTTGGTGGAATGGTCAATACCGCTTGTGGCAGCTTTGATGAATAATGCTTAAGAATAGCAAACTGTTTTTCCTGTATACCTTCCAGAAACAATTTTATTTTTTGAAGAATCGCATTCTTTGTTAAAATAATATCAGGGCTGGATACCAATTCCATCTCCGCGGGCAAAAGCTGTATTTTTGTTTGCTGCATATTCTCCAAAGGTCCGAAGGACTCCATTGGAGAGTCCTTTGGACAAAAGTACTAATACCAAAAGGGCCACGGGCAGAATTACAGAACTATGTTTAAGAAACTGGATAAGCTTGTTATAAAGGCGTTCATAGGGCCATTTTTTGCTGTCTTTTTTATTACGGTTCTTGTTTTATTGCTTCAATTCTTCTGGTTGTGGATAGATGAATTCGTCGGGAAAGGACTTTCCATGCGGATCATTGGAAAATTTGTTTGGTATCAAAGTGCGGTACTGGTTCCACTGGCATTGCCGATAGCCGTATTGTTATCATCATTAATGACATTTGGTAATCTGGGTGAAAGCCTGGAGTTGGTGGCGGTAAAATCTTCCGGTATTTCACTTTTACGATTTATGAGACCGCTTTTTATTGTGAGTCTTTTTATTTGTGGTATCGCTTTTTCATTTTCAAATTTTATGATACCGGTTGCCGAATTGAAATCAAAGACATTACTGGCAGACATTGTTTATTCAAAACCCGCTTTTGATATCAGGGAGGGCGTCTTTTATGATAAGATCGAGGGTTTTTCTATTAAAATAGGGCGCAAGGAATCTGATAGTGTTGTCCATGATGTGATCATATACGAGAGAGGGTCAAATAACCTGCAGGATAATTTTATTATTGCTGACCGGGGAATTATGCGGGTAACGCCAAATAAGCGATTTCTTGAGTTTAATTTAAAAGATGGCTGGCGCTACCAGGAAAAGGGAGACAGGTTTTCGACACAAACAGAATTTATCCGGATCGGGTTTAAGGAATATATCAAGCAATTTGATCTGAGCAATCTTGGTTTTGAAGAAAGAACACCGGATAGCGTGAACAGGTCAAATCATCGCATGCAAAGCATGCGGCAATTGTCCCGATCGATCGATTCCATACAAAGGGACATTAACAGGTATTCAGAAAAAGTAAAGAAAGATATATTCGCTGTTTTTTCGTTTGCAAGATTTCTTGATAGTAATAAGATAACATCTTCCGGGGCAAAACCAACCGTAAAAAGGTTTGATGAATTAATTCCTGACAGCAATTTGTTTACAGTTAATCAAAAAGCCGCCTCAGTGGTGGGCTCCATTGTTTTGAATTCCGAGATCGCAAGCACTGAATACATAACGAAACAGAGAAATCTTCGTGCACATAAAATTGAATGGCATAAAAAGATCACCCTGTCTGTCGCCTGTCTTGTATTATTCCTGATCGGGGCTCCGCTGGGATCGATAATCAGGAAGGGTGGTTTAGGAACTCCGCTTGTTGTTGCAATATTTTTATTTATGTTTTACTTTTTCTTCAATACCTCGGGTGAAAAATATGCAAAGGAGAATGTGATGACGCCATTTGCGGGCATGTGGATGGCAACTTTCTGTCTTTTACCTGTTGGAATCTTTCTTACTTATAAGGCGATGCATGATTCTAATCTTATGAACAAAGAATCCTATTTCAGGACATGGAGAAAGATCAAGGCAGTTTTCAATAGAACGGGATAATATTGCAGTGATTTTATCCGGCAGACTTGAACAAACAGCATCAAAATCTACAACTTCAAAAATGGGTAGCAGCAATTTCTGTATTGTTGCTCATTGTAAAGTTTATAGCTTATTATCTTACAAATTCTGTGGCCATTCTTACTGATGCGTTAGAAAGCATTGTGAACGTGGCGGCTGGTTTTATCGGTTTGTATAGTTTGTATGTATCCGCCCGGCCCCGGGATATAAATCATCCCTATGGGCATGGTAAGGCAGAATTTATTTCTGCAGCGGTAGAAGGAACATTGATAACCTCCGCAGGTGCCATTATCATTTATAAAGCAGTAAGAAGTTTTATCACGCCTGTAGAGCTGCAACAGCTTGATTATGGTATTTACCTCGTGGCTGCGACGGCGGTCATTAATTATGTAATTGGATTTATTACCGTAACAAAAGGGAAAAAGAATAATTCGCTTGCCCTGATAGCGAGTGGCAAACACTTGCAAACGGACAGCTATTCAACATTTGGAATAATTGCCGGCTTATTGTTGATATTATTTATGGACTATAAACATAAATGGATCGACCCGGTCGTGGCGGTCATCTTCGGATCGATAATAATATATACAGGGTACAGGATATTACGCAGATCAATAGCTGGCATCATGGATGAAGCTGATGTTGAATTGCTGAAAAAGATCGTTGACGTGTTGAATAAGAACAGGAGAGAGAACTGGATCGATTTACACAATCTGCGTGTAATAAAGTATGGCTCAGTTTTACATGTTGATTGCCACCTTACTGTACCCTGGTATTTGAACGTAAAGGAAGCTCACGATGAAGTAGATGCTCTATCCACATTGGTGCGGAGAGTATTCGGAGAGTCGGTCGAATTATTTGTTCATGTTGATGGATGTTTGCCGTTTTCCTGTAAGGTTTGTAATAAGCAAAATTGTAACGTACGAAAACATAACTTTGAAAAACGAATTGACTGGACACTGGAAAATGTTCTACGGGACAAAAAGCACGAAATATGACAATAACAAATACTGTATGGAAAAAAGATCATGAGTTTACCAGCCACCTTGGTCATAATATGATAAAAATTGACGGGGCACGGCAAAATGGCTTTGGGCCAAAATCACTTTTACTTTCAGGAAGTGTAGTAAAGTAATGGTTGAAAATCTCCCTGGCCTTTTCCTGTATGTGGATGCTATAAACCTTGTGGGTTTTCTTGCGCCTGAAGATTATTCTACCATCAACCAAGTTT
>JAICPX010000681.1 GCA_025929635.1 Chitinophagaceae bacterium | reverse complement strand
TATGGCAGGTAGAATGGGTGGAGATTCTGTAAAAGTTGAAAATTTAAGAGTTTTAAAGGTGGTTGCAGATAAGAACCTACTAGTTGTTAAAGGTTGTGTACCTGGACATAAAAATTCTTATGTAATTATTAGAAAATAATGAAAGTAGCAGTTTTAGATATAAACGGAAAAGATACAGGTAGAAAGGCAGACCTTTCTAAAGATGTATTTGCTATAGAGCCTAATAATCATGCAGTTTATTTGGATGTTAAACAGTATTTAGCAAACCAAAGACAAGGAACCCATAAATCGAAAGAAAGAGCTGAGATTTCTGGAAGTACTCGTAAGATTAAAAAGCAAAAAGGAACGGGTACTGCCAGAGCAGGTAGCATCAAGTCTGGAGTTTTCAAAGGTGGTGGTCGTATGTTCGGTCCCAGACCAAGAAATTATAGCTTCAAACTTAATAAGAATGTAAAGCGTTTAGCGCGTAAATCTGCCTTAAGTATAAAAGCTGGTGAACAATCTATTTTTGTGATGGAGGACTTTGAATTTGATACTGTAAAAACTAAAAATTTTACGGCTATTTTGAAGGCTTTAAACATAGAAAACAAAAAATCTCTCTTTGTGTTGGGTGGGTCAAATAATAATGTATATTTGTCATCGCGCAATTTAAAAAGCTCAGAGGTTATAACTAACTCAGAATTAAACACTTATAAAATTTTGAATGCGAATCAAATAGTGTTTTTAGAAGGAGCTTTAGAAGGAATTGAATCAAATTTAAGTAAATAGAAACCATGAATATCTTAATTAAACCTATAATCACAGAAAAAGCGACAGCTAATAGCGAGTTAAGAAATTGCTATACTTTCGAAGTGAATACAAAGGCGAACAAGATAGAAATAAAAAAAGCGGTTGAGGCTGCTTATGGTGTTTCTGTTGAAAAAGTTCGTACAATGAATGTCCGTCCAGATAGAAGAACCCGTTTCACAAAAACAGGTATTCAACATGGTAAAACAAATGCTGTTAAAAAGGCACTTGTACAGCTGGCGGAAGGTGAAGTGATTGATTTATACAGTAACATGTAATTAGACAAAAATGTCAGTAAGAAAATTAAAACCAATCACACCAGGACAGCGATTTAGAGTAGTAAATGGATTTGACGCCATAACTACTGATAAGCCGGAGAAAAGTTTAATTGCTCCGCATAAAAAGTCTGGTGGTAGAAACAGTCAAGGAAAAATGACCATGCGTTATGTAGGTGGTGGTCATAAAAAAAGGTATCGTATTATTGATTTCAAGAGAAACAAAACTGGAATTCCAGCGGAAGTGAAATCGATAGAATATGACCCAAACAGAACAGCTTTCATCGCATTATTGAATTACCAAGATGGTGAGAAAAGATATATTGTTGCCCAAAACGGGTTGCAAGTCGGTCAAACTGTAGTGTCAGGAACTGAAGGTATTGCTCCAGAAATTGGAAATGCCATGCCAATAAGTCAAATTCCTTTAGGAACTATTATTTCTTGCGTTGAGTTAAGACCAGGACAAGGAGCTATTATGGCCCGTAGTGCTGGAGCATTTGCGCAGTTAATGGCAAGAGATGGTAAATTTGCTACTATTAAATTACCTTCTGGTG
>JAICPX010000334.1 GCA_025929635.1 Chitinophagaceae bacterium | reverse complement strand
GAAAGCGGGCCTTCTTTGAATTCTTCCCTGACTGATGTTGATCATGAAAAAATTGAATTACCTGCTCAATATCTTGGTTGTAATATTACAAATGCAGGAGGATTTGCAAATGGTTCATCAAAATCAACTTTTTTATGGATCCTGGATACGGGTATTGATACCGACCATCCAGACCTTAACGTGGATACCAAATATGGGAAGTCATTTATTTTCCTCCGCCCATCTTTGGATGATGAACATGGTCATGGGACGCACTGCGCCGGCATTGCTGCGGCGAAAAATAATTCAATAGGAGTAGTTGGTATTTCAGCCGGGGCTAAGGTTGTTCCGGTAAAAGTTTTGAATAATGATGGCAAAGGATCGTGGACCACTCTCATTTCCGGTCTTGATCATGTAGCAAAATATGATATAAAAGGCGATGTAGTAAGTATAAGTATTGGTGACTATGGATATTCTAATTGCGAAAACTCCAATTCTAAACTGCGTGATGCCATCAGGTTGTTAGGATCAGCAGGCACGTATGTTGTCATGGCAGCAGGTAACGATAAAGCTGATGCCAAATTGAACCGCCCAGGCTGTATTAATGGAACAAATGTATACACAGTTGGATCCATTACCTGCTCCAATGGATGCTCCACATTTTCAAATTTTAATACCAGTTCGAGTGTTCCGGTTGATTGGGTAGCGGTTGGTACCGGCGTCTATTCTACATGTAAAGGAGGGTATTATTGTACAAAATCCGGTACATCCATGGCTACGCCGGCTGTGGCAGGCATTATTCATGCACGGGGCGGAGCACCTGTAAGCGGGGGGACTGTTACCTGTAAGAGTAAAACATATAAAATAGCAAAGCGATAATCTGATAAAGATGGATGAGAGCAGCAAATAAAAAGATCATTTGCTGCTTTAATTTTGGGTCTAAGCAATTTTAAAAAAATAAATATGCAATATCTTTTGATTTTCCTTGCCGGGTTCTTACAGGTCACATCCTGTACTTCATCAGAAGAAAACAAATCAAAAAAAAGGGAATCTTTGGCAAAAGACGGTTGGACAGTTCTGCTATCCGGGCAGCAATGCGGGATTGAAGTCGCCAAAAATGCATTAATTAAATCTCAAGCGGATTTCGATAAACTTTGGAATGAGTTCAAAACAGACAACCCTGACCAGCCGGCTAAGCCCGAAGTTGATTTTCAATCAAAATGGGTGATTGGATCTTTTCTTGGAACTGTAAGTTCTGCCGGGCACTCAATAGAAATTAAATCTGTGATGAATGAAACAAATGAAACGGTAATTTATCTGCTTCATAGAAGACCGGGCCCCGATTGTTTAACTGCCCAGGTTATTGAAAGTCCATATTTGTTGGTATCTATTGACCAATTTAAACCCGATACAGTTAAATTCCGGATTGATAATCTTGATGAGAAATGCGAATAAGGTTCTTTGTAATGCCATTTGTCCGAGCACAGGGGCCAGGTAGTTTCTATATCAATGATCTATTAAAGAGTTTTCAGCACATCATTCATATTTCTCACCGCATCTGCACTTTTATTGAATGCCGCTTGCTCTTCTGCATTTAATCCAAAATCAAGGATCTTTTCCCAACCATTTTTACCAATAGTAACCGGTACACCCAAACAAATATCTTTTTGTCCATATTCACCATCCAATGCTACGCAACATGTAAATAATTTTTTCTCATCACGGACGATCGCTTCAACCATTGCCGCTCCTGCAGCGCCGGGTGCATACCAGGCAGATGTACCGATGAGTTTTGTAAGCGTAGCGCCACCAACCATTGTATCGGCTACCACTTGCTTTTGCTGCGCCTCGCTTAAAAACTTGGTAACAGGAACTGAATTCCATGTTGCCAGGCGTATCAATGGGATCATCGTTGTATCACCATGTCCGCCCACAACGACTGCATTCAGATCAGCCGGACTACAACCAAGATGCTGGCTTAATTGATATTTGAACCGGCTGCTATCCAATGTGCCACCCATTCCAATGATCTTGTTTTTGGGTAATCCAGTCGATTTCAATGCCAGGTAGGTCATTGTATCCATTGGGTTGCTGATAACAATAATGATAGTATTGGGTGAGTGTTTCAAAATATTCTCACAAACACCTTTTACTATTCCTGCATTCACACCGATCAGTTCTTCGCGGGTCATACCGGGTTTGCGCGGAAGGCCAGATGTGATCACTACCACATCGCTGCCCGCTGTCTTTGAATAGTCATTTGTGGTTCCAATGATCTTTGTATCAAATCCAAGAAGCGCAGCAGTTTGCATCATATCCTGTGCTTTACCTTCGGAAATGCCTTCTTTGATATCCAATAAAACAAGTTCTTCGCAAAGCTCTTTTCTCGCGATATTATCAGCACATGTTGCACCGACGGCTCCAGCGCCAACTACAGTTATTTTCATGACCGGTTGAATTTAATAAGAAATATTTTCGTCCCGGGGAATCCCCCGGAGAGCTGCGAAGATAGGAGTGTGGACGTAGATTTGATTTGTCCTTTCACAATTTTTATCTCAGAAATAGAAGCCTATATACATTGAGATGACCTTATCTTCTTTTGATATTCCATAAGCACCGCTGAGCACAACCTTGTTGAATAGCGAAACGAAGGCACCGGCACCATAGGCCGAATGCCATTTGTTTGAATTTTCACCCGGATACCAAACCCGCCCATTATCAATGAATGTAACCAGCCCATATCTTCCATTGAAGACCTTGTTCCTTGCATTGAATATGAAGCGCAACTCATTATTGTTGTAGAGGGCTTGTTTTCCATAGAAACGATATTTGCGGAAACCCCTCAGGTTCTCATGGCTCCCTAAAATATTTAACTGGTAAAATTCTGCGTCACCCATGTTGGCCGCCCCACCGGCGCGAATTCCAAGTGAAATGAATTTAAACAATGGGATGTAAACGGATGCATCTGAGCTTAATCTCGTGAACGAATTATCGGGTGTGGTTAAATTATAAGTATAGGTTGCTGCACTCATGAATCTAAATCCTTTTGCCGGTACAATTGGATGATCGACATGCTGGTACTTATAGCTAAGATCAGCTCCAACAAAATTCTTGCGACTTAGATCACTAAAGCCATTACCTGTGTGCGCAAACCGTGAAATGATCCGGTTAGTATCGAGCTTGATTTTTATGCTTTGATAAAAACCGCTAAGTTCTACCTGTGAATTTCCAATGATACGGTTAATTCCAAATTTTCCATAGTATTCCTGGCTGCGCAAGCGGAAAAAACTGCGATCATAAGTTTCAAAACTGGTTTCATTCCCAACTCCAAAGAAGTTTACAACTTTTGGAACACCTGCTCCGGCGCCAATGAATGCGTTCCACCTGCCAAGCAATTGATAAAAAGTAGTTCTGTAATCGATGTAAACAGCGGCCCGGTTTATTGAATATTTTACTTTAATGCTATGTTCTTTCCCGGCAGGCTCCTTTTTCCAGTCATGCCTTGTTTCACCCCATCCTAAAGTAAGAGAAAAGAAGCCCGGAGACACACCGAATCCCTGCTTATCGTATTGGAATGACTCGTATTCATAGGTATTAAGCACCGAGTCATCACTAATACGCAAACGGGTTTCAGGAGAGGTTTGAAAACCATTTTTGTCGGTGTCGTATACTTGTGTCAGTTTTTTACTGCCGGAAACATAAGACTTATCATCGAGAACATCATTTCCATGGCCACCCACAACACGAACTAAAATTCCATCACCTGTTTTACCTTCTAAACGAAACACATCATCATCACCCATCCCATATAGTCTTATCTCTTCGGTTTCACGAGTATAAAATTTTCTTTCATAAAGAAGTTTGTCTGCAGAATCGCCTGTCACTTTTAATTGATAAACTTTGACTATCGTCTCATTATTATTAACCCTGTTCACCTGGAACAACTCTTTTTTGTCTGAACCAACAATATCAACATCCGTTGCGAGGAATTTATAATAAGTTGCTGCATATTCATCAAGAAGATCCCGGCGTGATTTTAAGTTGGTGATGATCTCATTGCCTGAAATATTAAATACTTCGGGCGGAAGTTGTTTTACGGCTTTTTCAATTACAGCATCGGTCAAAGAGCGTTGCATCTCTTTGGCTATTCCTGTCCATTGTGGTAAGGTTGCCTGATTTGCCATTCTTCTATCGAGGTTCCGTGCGGGAAAGTTGAAAGTTTTGATATCCGGAATTGTTTTATCAAACGACTGCAGGTGTTTAAGATCAGCAGCCGAAATAGTCGCTTTTAACCATTTACCGTCAAATTTTGTAAATGCCTGGTCACGGTCCCTGGGAATCGGTATATAGATTTTCTCGTCTCCATTTTTTCCCGAGGGATCCCTTTGGGAAAAGCTTGCCCAGCGCCATTGATCTTCGTGACGACCCCAGTCCCCAATTAAGAAATCGAGCAAACGAGCTCGCACGTACGCCAGCTGATCAACGCTATGACTGTTATCTTCTAATAATTCGGTGAACAATTTTTCTGTGCCCACTATATTTTTTGAATTCCCAAAGTTTGGGGCAGTTTCCCAATTCTCGTCCGGTCGTTGTTCAAATAAATAAAGTTGATCGCCAAAATCTTTATTGAAAGAGTCAAGTGCCGGTTGTGACGGAACAAAAATTATCACGGGATTTGTATGATACACACCGGCGGCTTCGGCCAGTGTTGGTATCACCAGTGCAGCATAAGGATGTCCAATTGTTACCTGGTCATTGATAAGGTTCTCAATGAAAGTTCCCTGGTATATCTCCGGCAATGCTTTTCCAAAACTTTTATCAATGCTTCTTAGCACATATTCTCTTCCTTGTTTATCCCTTAACCGTAAACTCCTGGTTTGTCGGCCGCCACCTGCCTGATAAGGCGTTAGTCCGCCCACGAGGGTATCAAGCATCACTTTGTTAAACTTTACAGGTGTTGACCATTCCTTCCGATAATGTTCTCCCCACTTTTTTTGATAAGATGGTCTTCGCTCATAATTTTTACTTGCTTCAGTAATTATGTATCGTGTAGTATCAAGTTGCGAAAATGATAATAGGGGTAAAAGAAAAAAGATAAATACGGGTAAGTATCTATATAAATGGGTTTGGTTTATCGCAGGGACAGTTGTCATTCTACCCTATCTGTATAAAAAATCCTGCCAAGTTGGGGCCAGTAAAGTTGAATTTGGGTTTTAAATTGAAAGAAGAACCGACAATTGATTTTCAAGGAAAAAATTCCACAACATATACGTATAAATCCTTCATTCCTTAAAATATTCAAGCACTTTCGTTAAAGGCAAAGCCCCCTGGAATCCATCGATCAGGTCACCTTTCCTGTCATAAAAGGCCAGAAACGGGGTGTAACTTATCCGATAATAGGTTGAAAGCATATGCTGCATATCATAACCAACAGTGATATTTGAAAAACGATCCAGTT
>JAICPX010000695.1 GCA_025929635.1 Chitinophagaceae bacterium | reverse complement strand
TGTAGGATATTGAGCTATTAAACTTGGGTCTAAAAATATTATCCATTGCAATAGGAGGCCTGAGAATTCTTAACGTTATAAAACTTTTCACGAGGAGAAGTCAAAATTGTCTACTTTCAAAGCAGTCTGTTGGATGCTTACCATTCTTTTGGATATAGTTCATAAATTTTCCCTGCGATTTATTAATATGTCCGCAGTGTCAACCCAATTACCCACAACGTCCGGTGCATAGGCCGTGGCGGGTATAAATACGGTCTCACAGTCGGCAGTAACCGACCGCCATAAGGAAACTTAGCCGCAAATTCATAATGAACCCCGCCAGGGCCTATGCATTGTGTTGGGCGTCCGTTGGGTTCACTGTAATCGGGCCTATTCTTTTTCGTCCTCAGCAGGGTCAAACGTCAATTCAATGTCGACACAGTCCGATTTACATTGTATAAACTTCGCTTTAATCTTGTATTGGTTTTTAACTCTCAAGTAGCTAATTTCTTTTCTGTCTTCGGAGACTATTGTACCAGATACTCTGTTCACCTGATCAAAATGAATTAGTTGTCCGTTATCGTCTCTGACAAACCAAACGCCTGTCGTCTCTGAACCTAGATTTTTTTCCCCAGGTCAACACCCATTTTCTCAACCATCTGAAATATATCGAAAGGTTGCTTGATCCAAATGTTTGCATAAAATTCGCAATCATTACAACCACAATTGTCAGTAATTATCCCCCTGTCTTATACATGCTTTTGCCATTCATATTTCTCAGCGTCTAATAGCAGGTAGGATAAGAATTCGTCCTCGCTTTTCTTGCCCTCTGTCCTTTCACGCCCTAATTCGATAACACCTAAGCCATTCACAATTTTTTCATAGAACTCGCTATGAATCTCGCCAGTAGATGTTTTTATCCAGTCGCTTATTGATCCTACAAAATCATTGTAGAGACTGAACTCGTATTTCATTTCATCAATCAAGAATCTACTTATTTCTTCGACAACTTGGTCGGAAGACTTTTCAAAAAAGTAATATGATGGGAGCGTTTTTTCAATTTCATGCCTGAGTAGCTCAGCTCGGAACTTGTTTGGCTGAAAATTCCTCGAATAACGGAAGTGCGCCACGGATATTTCCTTAAACCGAATCTTTAAAAACTCGTTATATTCGTCCTTCAAGAAATCAATTCTTCGTTTAATTTTATGAAGTTTTCCAATGTAATTTTCTTTTTTGTGCTGAATAAGTTTTGGAGCTAATTGGTTCCTGTAAAAGGATAATAGCTTTTCACAGTATCCAACATCTCTTAGCGCTTCTTTGTCTTCATCGGCGAAGAGTGTCGTCCCGTCTTTAAGTTGTTCGGATGTTACATTTTGATACACTACCAATTGCTCCTCTGTCAGGATTTGTTTGAAAAAGTACAATTCGATCTCTTTTTCTTCCCAGAAAGATGGGATGTAGTTGTCTGAATGTACTTTCTCGATGTCCGTTTCATAACGCTGAATCGCCGCAGCTTGGTCATGTGTCAAAGACAACCACTCATACCTGTCCTGAACGAGTTTT
>JAICPX010000122.1 GCA_025929635.1 Chitinophagaceae bacterium | reverse complement strand
CTTCGTCTGCAGTTTCAACTAATAAAACTTCAAACAAAAACTGGTAAGGGGCTAGTGATAAGTAGAGCGGTGTCAAACCTCAAACCTCAAACTTCAAACTTTCACCTACTTTTGCGGCGCAAAAAACAAAGAATAATATGAGTAATCGAACATTGACAATGATCAAACCCGATGCTATGAAGAATGGCTATGCCGGTGCTATCCTGGATATGATAATAAGAGACGGATTTCGCATTGTGGCATTGAAGCAATTACAACTTACACCTGAAAGGGCCGGTGAGTTTTATGCCGTCCATAAAGCAAGACCATTCTTCGGCGAGTTGGTAGAATACATGAGCCGGGGGCCAATTATTGCGGCGATCCTCGAAAAGGAAAACGCTGTGACTGATTTCAGAAAGCTTATTGGTGCTACAGACCCCGTAAAAGCTGATGAAGGAACTATCCGTAAAAAATATGCCGCATCAGTTGCGGAGAACGCCGTACATGGCAGCGATAGCGATGAAAATGCAAAAATTGAAGGCGACTTCTTTTTTTCAGCGTTGGAAAGATATTGATGATCTGTTGTTTTTAAAAAAGACCGTCCAGCTTAAGCAGGACGGTTTTTTATTTTTAAATGATTTTGGTAAATTAGTAACACTCAAAACTACCATCATGAGATCCATTAAGCCAACCATTCTTTTTGCCATCCTTTTTATCGGCAAAACTTGCTACAGCCAAACTTCATTTCCTGCATTCGGTACTTTCAGTGCTGAAGAAATAAATATGAAGCAATGTAATTTTGATCCGGAAGCAGATGCAATTGTTTTACTTGACCAGGCTGTCGCCACCTATGACGATACTCATCGTTTAATCACAGAAAGAAGGATCAGGATCAAAATATTGAATGAAAAGGGGATTGAACAAGCAGATGTTGCAATTCCCTTTTATTCCCGTGATGAATTTGAAAATCTATCCGGACTACAGGCATACACTTTCAATTTTGACGATGGCAAGTCTTCAGTTGTGGCCGTGGAAAAAAAAGCATTTTACACTGAACGCACAAATTCGCACTGGTCCCAAATGAAGTTTGCAATGCCTGCTGTCAAAGTTGGCAGTATAATAGAGTACCATTACATAAGCACCATGAAACATTATGGGGGACTTGATGAATGGCGTTTTCAGTCAAGTTTGCCGACATTGAAAAGCGCTTATCTTTTGCACATATTACCGAATGCCGAATTTGCCTACAGTGTTCAGAAAAATAACAGGTACCCGATCATCATTCGACCCATGCCCGACGAGGGGAAGATCTATTTTGAAATGAATAACGTAGCGGGGCTCAGACTTGAACCTTATATGGATGCTCCCAGGGATTATCAGCAAAAAGTGATGTTTCAGTTTTCCGGTTACTTTTCTTCTGGTACCAGGCAAAATGTGAATACAACATGGAAAGCACTTGCTTATGATCTTATGACCGACAAAACTTATGGTTCCCAACTGGATAAAGATCTGAAGATAGACGTAATAAAAACCCTGATCGCCGGTGAACCGACGGCCACCGCAAAAGTGAGAGCCATCTACGAGTACGTAAAGAAAAATATTGCCTGGAATGGAATTGATACAAAATATGCCAGTGATGGAGTAAAAGCGGTGTGGGAGCGGAAAAAAGGCACCTCCGGTGAAATAAATCTGTTACTTACGAACTTATTGAAATCAGCGGGAATAGAAGCCTACCCGATCCTTGCAGCCGAACGGGATTACGGCAAAATCGATAGCACCTATCCTTTTATTGACAAATTCAATAAAACGATTGTTTTGGCAATCGCTGACAATCGTCAATATGTACTTGATGCAACACAGGAAAATTGCCCGTTAGGATTAACGCCGTATCCCTTACTTGGTACTTCTGCATTTCTTGTCGATCGAAAGAATTTTAACCTGATCCGCATCGCTGCAGGCAACAGGTTCTATAAAAATACAATTACGATCAAAGGTGAATTGGACACCAGGGGGCAGCTAACAGCAGAAACCAAAGTAGAGAGCTATGATTATGCGATGCAATCGGCTTTGGATGAAATAAAAAATGATAAGAAGAAATTTGTCGCCAACAATTTTGAAAAACCATATGAGGGATTGACAGTTGATAGTTTTTTGATCGTACCACCGCCTTCAGATTCATTGCCACTTGATCAATATGTGAGGTTCAAGCAACAACTTAATCAAAGTGGAGGTTATACATTTCTGAACCCGAACCTTTTTACAGGCCTGGAAAAAAATCCTTTTATTTCTTCAATACGCTTCACGAATGTGAATTTTGGTTATCCTTATAATATCACCGTTGAAGAAACATTCAAAGTTCCGTCCGGAACCAGGATCGATCTGCCCGAAGACAAGGCACTCAGGTCAACTGACAAAACTATTGAAGCTTTTAAACAGGTTCGATTTGACAATAATGAATTAAAAGTGGTGATGCGGTTTATACAAACAACAACCCTTGTCACAGCCGAAAACTATCCGGTCATTAAAGATTTTTATAAAAAAATGATCGATATGCTCAATGAGCCGGTTTTGCTCAAAATAGCCGACTAGGAACTTTGTTTATTTCGAGATCCAGAATTCATGATAATTCAGGTGCTGTATCATCCCCCCTTCTTTGTAAATGAGGTCGGCATCCATTTTAATGTCGTGCTTTCCCGTGGTCAGGTTAAAAGCTGAATAGGGAATAAATACCGCAAGATCATTATAATCAGTCTGGTCAAAACCCGGAATAATGGACTTATAGGCCGCTAACTGACCCGAAGTACTTTTGTAGCCGGTAACATCTGATTTTAATCGCTGCCCTTCTTTGGTTTCAAAATAGACGGCGAGATAGCCCTCCACATTTTTCATTCCTGACACAGAGAACTTGGCATGTACCTTCATTCCCTTCTGGTTGTTTTCGTATACATCATATTCCACCCACATGTCTTTATAAGTTGCTGTTATTTTATTCGCCGGTTCGCCACCCGAAGTTGTCGTACTGCGAGGTTCCGTGTATTCGAAATAATGTGTCGTGAGTTTTGAAATTACGCCACCCGTTTTGTAAATAAGCTTAACATCCATGGCGAGATCATATTGCCCGGGCTCAAGTTCAAATTCTCCATATGGCATAAAAACAGCAAGATCATTGTAAACGGCCGGGTTATATAATGGTTTTATACTGCTGTAGACGGCGACTTCCCCGGCAGAGCTATTGTATTTACTGTTCTTGTCCTTTAGATAACCCCCGATCTCATCGTCATACTCAAAGTAAATTGCCAGATAAGCATCCAAATTCAGCATTTCGTAAGCAGTAAACTTAACATGGATCCTCATACCTTTTACTCCATCTTCAACGACATTATAATCTATCCAGAGCTTATCAAATGTTGCATAGGGAGCAGCGGGTTTAGAAATTTCTTTTGCTGTTAAGGAGACAAGTGAGCATAACGAAAAAATGCCCACCAGGATAATTTGTTTCATAGTAGAATTATTTGGTGAAAGAGTGGCCTTAAAGATAAAAAATTTTTGGAGGAGTAAAGAAGACGGATCTTTAATAAGGGTTAGATGACTCTTTCCATCTTCATTTTGTATTTGACCGGTTTTACGGTATAGCCTTCTTTCCGTAACAATTTGATCACACCTTTTTCACCAGCAAGATGCCCTGCTCCTACCGCGATGGTTACGCTTTTTTCAGGCATGATGGATTTTAATTTTTGAACCCAGTTGCGATTACGATTGTAAAGCAAGAGATCTCCATAGTTGCCGAGCCCCTCATCCTCATTTATGAATTCGCCCAGCTTTTCTATATCCTGGGATTTGTAGGCATCGATCATTTCTCCAAATTGTTTATCCGCCTGGCTCTTACTCCCTTCTTCTTTCACATACTTCACCAACTGTTCTGCCTGCAATTTGTAAGGGATGCTGTCAAATATAGATGCCTGGAAGCTCATGGTCTCCAGGCCTTCTATTCTCTTACGATTCTTCTTTGCTTCTTCCAGTATCAGTTGCTCCATTGCTACGGCCTTTTCGCAACCTGCTCCGGATTCCATCAATAATGAAGAAACCAGCATTGGTTTATAGGTCTCTAACTTTGAAAAAGGAAATAAGCTGGACTTTCTTTCCATGTATTCTTTTACTTTTTCATAGTCATCCTTGCTTAGCAGATCACTCAGCGTGGTGTCATTTTTCATTTTAAAATCTTTGAACGCCATTATCATTTCCATGAGGTTATCCATATCTACCTCAAAATATACCCGGTCTGTTCTTTCAATAGCAGATAAAAGGCTGTCGCCAAGGTAGGCGTCTTCTTCACAGATCATGTGGATGGTCCCGTATAGATAAGAGGGTTTGGTAAGGCCGTTCCCGCTTATTTCCCAAAGAAGGCTTTTTTCCAGGGGTTTTTGCTTGCCGGTTTGGGCGTTGCCGTTTAAAAGACCGGCTAAAAGCACAATAAATCCCAAGACACGGGACAAAACATTTTTATTTCTCATGAATTTTTTTTTAACTTGATATACAATCACGCCACTAAACTGAACTCACATGAAAAGACTAACCTTCCTTTCCGCCTACGTGCTATTCTCATTTTTCCTGTCTGCCCAAAAGGGTAAAAACAAAGTTAGCAATATTCCTGCCTTTGGCAGCGTGGAAAAGTCCGAGTTGGAGATGAAAGAATGCGACTTCGATAAGAACGCCGAAGCCGTGGTGCTGTTCGAAAAAGGAAAGACGGATTTCATTCCAGGCAAAGGCATCGATTTTGAGAGACATGTACGCATCAAGATACTTAATGAGAAAGGAAAAGGCCAGGCAGACATTCATTTGCCTTATTATAACTGGAAAAACGAACAAGAGATAAAAGACATTTCAGCACAGGTGTATAATCTTGATCCCTCAGGAAATATTGTTGTTACCAAAGTCGATAAGAAACAGATATTTGAGAAACAGATAAATAAAAGGTATGCTCAAAAGGTGTTCACCTTTCCTGATGTAAAGCCAGGATCTGTAATTGAATTCAAATACAAGCACCTCAATGCTGCCGTGGCAAACTGGTACTTCCAGCATTCCATCCCTGTTAAATACAGCGAATTTATTTTTGACTATCCGAATGAAATTGAAATTGCATTTACGCCGAAATGTTATTCGGATTATGAGGCAAAGACTGATAACACATCGACACGAACAGTCAAATTCTTTTCGATGCAAAATGTTCCGGCCCTTCGCGATGAGCCGTATATTTTAAACGACAATGATTATCTCCAAAAGATTGAATCCAAGCCTGTGGCTTTGAATTTGAGCGGACGCAGGGAAAGTGTGTTATACAATTGGCCACGCGTCATTCGAATGTTAATGGAAGATGAAGATTTTGGATTGCAGGTAAAAAAGGAAATTCCCCGTACGTCAGATCTTGATGCCGAATTGAGATCGGTTAATGACCCTTACACAAAAATGAAGATCATTTACAGGTATGTAATGAAAAACATGGAATGGAATGGGAATCCCGGTATTTGGGCTTTAGATGGGGTGAAAGCTGCATGGAAAGATAAAAAAGGAACAGCAGGCGAAATTAATTTGATATTGGTAAATCTTTTAAAAGATGCCGGTCTTGATGCAAAACCAATATTAGTGAGTTCTCATGAGAATGGTCTTGTAAACACTACCGATGCCGGTTATTTCGGAAATCCAGGGTATAACCAATTCAATAAAGTATTGGCAAGAGTTTTAATTGGAAGTAACGTATACATTCTCGATGGTACTTCAAAAGAAACACCGGTTGATCTGATTCCTGTGGATGTAATTGCCACCGAAGGGTTGGTAATATCGAAAATTGAAACATTTGAATGGGGCTGGGAATCGCTTTGGAGAGATAACCTTCAATACAAGAACATGATCCTATTACAATGTGAAATTGACAAGAACGGGAAATTGTCCGGTGAAGCGAGTGTCAACAGCTATGATTATGCACGACTGGAGAGAATACCCACGGCACGTAAAGGAAAAAAAGACTTTACCGAAAAGTATTTTGCACCGAATAGCCCGGGTATCGCTATCGACAGCATCACTTTGGAAAATGTTGATGCCGACAGTTTACCCCTGATACAAAGAGTTTATTTCAACCAGCAGCTAAGCTCGTCAGGCGATTATCAATATTTCTCCACGAATTTATTCTCGGGTCTTGAAAAAAATCCTTTTGTTGCAAATGAGAGAATTTCAGATGTATTCTTTGGTTTTTTGCAGCAACATGTATTGATTGCCAATATCACTATCCCTGATGGCTATGAATTTGAAGAGCTTCCAAAAAACGTCAAAATGATCATGCCTGATACAAGCATTGTCATTACCCGCCTGTCACAAGCCGACCAGGATAGACTTTCTATGCGCGTCACTCTCGAGTTCAGGAAGCCATTCTATAGTGCCGCGGAATATGAAGGTTTCAGGGAGTTTTATAAAAAACTTTTTGACCTTCTGAATGAACAATTCGTTATTCGTAAAAAAGCAAAACCCTGATTAAGTTATATGAAAATTGTATTTTGCCTTATCCTTTACTCATCAGTTTGTGTCGCGGGATTGTCTCAGAACATTTCCTACGATCTTGCCGCAATACCTGACAGCCTGAAGAAAAACGCAAACGTGGTGGTTCAATTCGAAAACCAGGTATTCACCGTATCGGATATTGATAACGCCAGTTTACATGTCCGGAGTATTTATACAGTGGTAAACGAAGACGGCAAATATGCGCTGAGATTTTCCGAGCACACTACTAAATTCATAGAGTTAAACGACGTTGAACTTAAAGTCTATGATGCATTCGGCAAATTGATTTCGAAACACAAGAAAAAAGAAATGGTCACCCAGGCGTTTGGTGAGGGGCTGGTAGATGATGGGTATGTGACTTCGTTTAGCGTAAATGCTTCGAATTTTCCCGTTACAATCGATCTTTCATATGAAATGAAGTATAAAGGAACTTTGTTCTATCCACCCTTTCATATTGTTTATCCCGAAATGAGTGTTTTGCATTCGTCTTATACTGCTAAGGTGCCTTCTTCACTGGATCTGCGATACAAAGAAAAAAATATAAAGTTGCAGCCTGAGACAAAGGATGATGGAAAGACCAAGACTTATACCTGGCGGGTCCAAAATCTTGTTCCCATGCAGCACGAAGACGGTGGAGCAGAATACAATGACCGTTACCCGGTAATTGAATTTGCTCCCAATAAATTTTCTATCTATGGATACACCGGTGATCTGAGTTCATGGCAGCAATATGGAGTTTGGATAAAACAACTTTACAATGGATTGGACGCACTGCCTGATGAACGGAAAGCTTTTTTTGCAGACCTGGTAAAAAATGCAACGAGTGACCGGGAAAAAATAAGATTGATCTATGAATACCTTCAAAAGAACTTTCGTTACGTGAGCATACAATTGGGTATTGGCGGATTTAAGCCATTTTCTGCAAAATTTACCGACGAGAAAAAATATGGCGATTGCAAGGGACTTAGTAATTATATGAAGGCGGCATTGAATTCCGTGGGGATACAAAGTAACCTGGCGATAATTAATGCCGGGTACAATAGCATACCAGTAGATCCGGGATTTCCACACCAGGGTTTTAACCACGTGATATTATGTGTACCGCAAAAACAAGATTCAATATGGCTTGAATGTACAAGTTCAACGATCGATTTTGCAGAGCTAAGCACTTTTACAGAAAACCGGTACGCGTTATTGATAACAGAAAATGGAGGAGTATTGGTGCCGACGCCGGCAAGTAAACCCAATTCAAATGTGCAATCAACAGTGACGACGATAAGGCTCAAAGAAGATGGTTCTGCTGATACCGAAACAATTTTTAGAAGCAAAGGCGAATTTAAAGAAGTAATGAACGGGATATTAAGATCCAAACTCGATGAACAAAAAGAAGGAATTGTTCTTGGGCTATCTTTTAAACAGCCGGATAATTTTGAATTTACAAAACGCGAGGATCCCGGCACTTTCGTGACAGGGCTCAAAATGGAGATCGAAAAAGTCCCGGATTTTACGGCCGGCAGCAAAATATTTCTTTCACAGCGGATCTATAAAATATGGAATCGAAAGCTACCAAGGTCAGAAAACAGGAAGCTTGATTATTATTTTAGATTCCCATTTGAGTTAAGTGATACAACGATCTATGTTTTGCCCGAAGGATATAAAACCGATGCATTGCCCCCTGCAAAGGAATTCAAAACAGCATTCTCCAGTTACACGGCAAAGAGTTGGTATGACGAAGCAAAAAAGTCGGTCTACACTTCCGTACAGATAATCTTAAAACAACATGTGATTCCGGCAGCAAAATATGGCGAAGTGAAGAAATTTTTTGACGATATACTTGTAAACGACGGGCAAAAGATCGTAGTGAAAAAAGAATGATCAGTTCACCACGGCTTCCTGGCCATATAGCTGGTCCTTAAATTTCAATGATGGCGATGGTATGAATTTCCCGATATTCAGCTCATTCCATTTCTTATCCACAGCCTTGATCGTTTCATCATCCGCTACAATGATATTTGGCCAATCACGATGGAAATCATCGAGCTCTTTTGTTTTTCTTGTCCCGTCAAATCCCATACAGGCCCAATAATTTGATATTTCAGACCGGATATTTGATATTGGTCGTTTACAGAGGTGATAGTCCCTTTTTGGATCCAGGTTATTGCAGAAACGCCATAAAGCTGTAGGCAGATCGTTTGCATCAACAGTGTGTTCGACGTACAGGATCACCTTTACTCCTTTTATTTCTTCTAAAGAACAAATCTGTTCATGCAATTCTTTAATATGTCCCTTCCTGTTTTTCTTCACTGAAATTATGACACAAGGAATTTGATTTTTCAATAGCGAACTATTGACCCCAATTATTTCGGGAAATTTCAGTCTTAGTTCGCTAATAGAAAATTGGGCATTGGGCATTGAATATTGAAAATTCTCATCAACTTCTTCTTCTTGTTTAGCCGTTCCATCAATACACATCTTCCCACCAAATCCCAGCTTACTGCAGCTATGATCCAGGACATCCATCGGGCCCTGTGAGAAAAAAATATCCGTCGCCGGATTTATATTCTTAAAAACATATTTAGCCAGCTCTTCATAGTCCTGGATATTCACGACACCATCCACTAATACCAGGATCTTATTAAACATCATTTGCCCGGCACCCCACATCGCATTCATTACTTTTTGTCCCTGGCCGGCATAATCCTTTTTGATTTGTGCAATAACCAAATTGTGAAACACGCCTTCCACCGGCATATCCATATCAACAATCTCCGGTATCAATGTCATTTTAATAGGGGCTAAAAAGATCCTTTCAGTTGCTTTTCCAAGCCAGGCATCTTCCTGCGGCGGTATGCCAACAATTGTTGCCGGATATACAGGATCCTTTTTATGCGTTATTGCGGTAATATGAAAACGGGGGTACCAATCGGGCAAAGAATAGTAACCCGTATGATCGCCAAAAGGACCTTCCCATATCATCTCATCACCCGGATCAACATATCCTTCAATAATAAAATCGGCATCAGCAGGTACTTCAATTTCCGGTTGACTTATGCATTTGACCAGTTCAACCTTTTTCTTTCTTAAAAATCCGGCAAGCATATATTCATCAACATTCTCCGGCAGCGGTGCAGTAGCCGAATACGCATAGACCGGGTCACCGCCAAGCGCAACCGCAACAGGCATTCGTTTATTCAGTTTTTTATATTCATTAAAATGTTTAGCAGAAACTTTATGTTTATGCCAATGCATTCCTGTCAGGGTTGGTCCAAACACCTGCATTCGATACATGCCGACATTTCTTGTGTTTGTAGTTGGATCTTTTGTATGGATCACCGGGAGCGTTACAAATGGTCCTCCGTCTTTTGGCCAGCAGGTAATAACGGGAAGCATTGTGATATCAGGTTCATTCATCACTATTTCCTGGCATTCGCCTCTTCCTTTTTTTACTCTCGGCATCCATGAGCCAAATTCATTCAGTTTTGGGAGCAACTTTAGTTTATTGATGATGCCTTCTTTAGGAGTTGACAACAGCTTGAATAGATTCTCAATTTCGCTAGCCACGTCATTCAAATGTTCTACCCCAAGCGCCATGCACATTCTTTTTTCACTTCCATAGGCATTCATCAGCACGGGGAACTTGTATCCTGTATTTTCAAATAGTAATGCCTTACCACCACCCGGTTGTTTACTCATGCGGTCGGTGATCTCAGCCATTTCCAGTTTTGGATCAACAAAAGTCTTTATATGAAGTAACTCACCTGCCTTGTCTAAGCATTCAATAAAGTGCTGCTGGTTACGATATGCCATTGATTAGATATAAACTTCAAAGTTAGTTTGGAAATATCAACTGTCAATAGGCAATAAGCAATTGGCAACAGGCAACAGCCCACAATATCAAAAAACGAATAT
>JAICPX010000704.1 GCA_025929635.1 Chitinophagaceae bacterium | reverse complement strand
TTTAATTACTATGTTACCTCGGAAAGATACCTCGATGAAAATATCGAAAACTATCATTGCTCAACGCATGGCGGTAATCATCAACACCGCTACGCTGATGTTGAAGCCGTACGGGTTGCTGAATTAGCAGGCATGAACACATTAGTAAAAGAGGCATGGGAAAAGTATAAGCTGCCCATTGCAATTACTGAAAATCATTTAAGTTGTACCAGGGAGGAACAAATGCGCTGGTTCAAGGAAGGCTGGGAGAGTTGTTGCGAATTAAAAAAAGCAGGGATCGATATTAAAGCGATAACTGTTTGGTCCTTACTTGGGGCTTATGACTGGAACAGCTTATTGACGAGAAGCAGTAATTATTATGAATCGGGAGCTTTTGACACCGGGAATAATAGATTTCGGAAAACGGCATTGGGCAAAATGATAACATCAATTGCGACAAGTGGCAGGTATGATCACCCGGTGCTTAATGAAAAAGGATGGTGGAATAAAAAACAGAATGTCAGTCAAATCATGGAAACCAGGAAGGAAAATGAGTTATTGATCATCGGGCGGAACGGAACATTGGGCCAGGCATTCATGCGAATCTGCGAGCACAGGAGGATACCGTATGTTGCATTGACAAGAAAAGATCTTGACATCTCAAATGAACACGATGTAAGGAGAGTGATCGATGGGTATAACCCCTGGGGTGTCATCAATACGGCCGGGTACGTTAGAGTGGATGATGCCGAAAGTAATTACCACGAGTGCTTTGCAGTAAACGCAATAGCGCCCGGTATTTTAGCCAATGTGTGCAATATCCGGGGAATTCATTTTATGAACTTTTCTACTGACCTTGTCTTTGATGGAAACAAAAGAACACCCTATTATGAAACTGATAAGGCAAAGCCATTGAATATTTATGGTGTGAGCAAAGCAAATGGAGAACAGGTTGTTCAAAAAATAAATCCCAGGGCATTGATCATTCGTACCAGTGCATTCTTTGGTCCATGGGATCAATACAATTTCGCTTATCATGTGATCGATTCACTAAAAAATGAAAGAGCGGTTACTGTGGTGAAAGATGTCATCGTATCTCCTACTTATGTACCTGATCTGGCCAATACCGCACTTGATCTTTTTATAGATGAAGAACAGGGCATATGGCATTTAACTAATGAAGGGATGGTTAGCTGGGCCGATTTTGCTTCTGCCATTGCGGAGAGAGCGGGTTTCAAAAATCCCAGACTCATATTTAAGAACCTGGACGAAATGGGATGGATAGCCCAGCGTCCTTTATATAGTGCGTTAAGAAGTGACAAGGGGATAACTCTGCCAGTGTTGGATAACGCTTTGGAACGATTTTTCGAATATAAAACCGCTTAAACGCTTCTCTATATGGCCGGGAATAAATTCATGTTCGCCACCGGAATTGAAAACAGTTATCCTACCATCCATTTACCCAATGGAAAAACAAAGCGTGTAGATGAAATGGAAAAAGCATTTCACTACGATCATTGGAAAAC
>JAICPX010000356.1 GCA_025929635.1 Chitinophagaceae bacterium | reverse complement strand
CCTGAAGCAATTCCGCCTGACATTTTATATCATGGTACGACGGATAAGTACCTTGAAAATATTTTTAAAGAAGGATTGGTAAGAAAAAGCAGGCAACATGTTCATTTGAGCATAACTATTGACACGGCAAAAGCTGTCGGTACACGTCATGGCAAGCCGGTTATTTTGATCATCAGGTCAAAAGAAATGCATGATGCAGGGTATAAATTTTATTTATCAGAGAACAAGGTGTGGCTTACAGATGCCATTCCTGTTGAATATATTGAACGATGGGACGGAAATTAGTTATTGGTGACATCCATGGCGGATTAAAAGCATTGATACAGGTTTTTGAAAGAGCAAGTGTATCTGACAAAGATGTTTTGATCTATTTGGGTGATTTTGTTGACGGATGGAGTGATGCTGCGCGGGTTGTGGATTTCGTGATATTATTATCAAAGCAACAGGATTGCTTTTTTATAAAAGGCAATCATGATCAATGGTGCGAGGAATGGCTACGTACCGACAAACCAGACGGTGAGTGGTTGTTTCATGGTGGGCAACAAACAATTGATAGTTATAAAAATGTAACTGACGATACGAAGAGGGACCACCTTATATTTTTTGAAACCATGAAAATGTATGTGGTTGACGATCTGAACAGGTTATTCATTCACGCAGGATTTACATCCATGCATGGCCCTCAACGTGAATTTTATTCTTCAAACTTTGGTTGGGACCGGACACTTTGGGAAATGGCTTTGACAATGGATAAAAGAATTCAAAAAGATTCCGCTTTGTTTCCCAAACGCCTAAAACTTTTCAACGAGATTTATATCGGCCATACACCCACTACTTTTTTTGACATGACCACGCCGATGCAGGGATGTAACGTATGGAATGTCGATACGGGTGCAGCTTTCAAAGGGCCTTTGACAATTATGGATATCGACACAAAAGAGTTCTGGCAAAGCGATCCTGTAAAAGATCTGTATCCGGGCGAAAAGGGTCGAAATAATGAGTAAGGAAAATGATCTATTCATTTTAAAAAGGTGCAATGCCGGGGAGTTTTGATCTCACAAACTTAGAAAAAATAAGGGCTGCCACATTCCGTAACAGCCCACGGTGTTCATATAGCAAGCAATGATTATAACCAAAAAGATGGAGACATTGAAGCCGGAGTTCTTTTCCACCTCTTTTGAATTGTCCTTTTATAGAGGTTTTTTCCGGAAAATTTTAGAATATTATTCGGTTCAAAATGGAGGAAGCCGACGCCCGGGATCTCAACCTCGAAACCCTGGATGAGTAGCTCTTTTAAGGAATTAATGAAGCTGTCCAGATCGGATACGGTGATACAAGATTCGACCCGCATATTCTCAGAAATAAATTCCACAAGCTGTCTATCCTCCGGTTGATTCTTATTTGCCACAAAAGCAATCCATTTTCCCGATTCGCCATTTTCTGAAACAATAGGATTTTCGCCTACCACCTCAAATCTTCCGATCCGTGCCAGTTGCAGATAATGATAACGTTCAAGAAATGCACGAAAATGCTGTGCAATTTTCATATGTAAGCAGTTAATTGACTAATCAGATGCAGGATAATGGAAGTTGGGCAGCGGAGAATTTTAGGTAAGGGAAATGCAGATTACGTAGGCCGGAGGTTTCCCAAAGGAGAAACAAGGTTAAGGATATTTTATCAGAAAATCAATAAGTAGTGAAAGTTTTTTAAAAAATTAATTGAGTTCGACCGTTGTCTTTCCACGGGTTCCATACAGTCTTTGTAATGAATCCCTTTTTTTGGCGGTGTCGGTGGGCATTGCTGGCAGGAGAAAGTAGAGGTTAAAGATCACCGAATCCTTAGTATCCATTTGCACCTTGATGAAGTCTTTCCTTAGATTATTGTACCGGTAAAAAGCTCTTGCCCTGGTAGCTTTCTCTATGACAAACCGGTAACTATTTAAGCCAGTTGTTGATTGAGTTTGGATGTTTTTTACAGGATCTTTGATTAGCTGTAATGTGTCCTGGCCCGGCACAACTGCGTTTGATTGTTGTGGAGTGACCACAGGCTCCGTCTTTTTTGCTAGAGGTTCTGCAGCTTTGTTTTTTGTTTTGTTGTAAACCAGGTATCCGCCAAACACCGCCAGCGATAGCCCCGCCAGTATGATGAGCCAGCTTACTATTCTCCTGGTAGCGGGTGTCCTATTCCTTTTGGGAGAAAACATTTCTTCATAATCGGTAAATGAGTTTTCAGTGGTGGAAGTTATATCCCTGCCTTCGCCCGGAGTCTCTTTCTTTTCAGTTGATGTATTAGTTTGGGTAAAGTCAAACTTTCCGTGTTTATTCTTTGAAAGGGTACCAATTCCTTCAAATAAATAAGGTTTACCAATATTTAAGAACTGCCTGGCGAGTTCAAGATGGGAGTCAAGATCGGAGGCGACCAGGCTTTTCATTTTCCCGGACTTCTCTGTAATATACTTCACAAGATTAACGTCTTCCCGGGTCGAAATGTTCTGCTCAAACGATATACTGCCTGCATCATCGACTATAAATCTGCCAATGCCCGCAAGATCGAGATGCTTGTTGGTAAAAAGGAATTCTGACAAAAGGTGTGATAATTTCACGATATGGATTTTAACAGGATACAAGATAAATATTTTAAAGCGCAGCACCAAGATGCTATCCATCGTTTGTACTTTTGCTCATGATTTCAAAGGAAGAGCAGGAGTTCATCAAATACTGGGAACAAAACCGCAATAAACAAAAGCGTTTTTTCAAACAAATTGCTATCGGGTTGCCTTTTGGAGTCATGTTCGCTATGGCAATGTTTCTCAACTTTACATCGGGTTGGGATAAAAGAGTACAGGAGATCACCAAGACCTACCCCTCATTCAAATCGCTGATCCTCGTACTTTTAATCGCTTTAGTGGCAATTGTTGTTTTTATATCTGTGTTTTCTGTAAAAGTAAAATGGGAGAAGCATGAACAACGATACCGGGAACTCCTCGGTCGGTCCAGGGATCAACAGCAATCAAAACCTCAACCTTAATCTCAACCTAATACTTTGTCGCACGAAGCCATATCGGTATTTGATATTCTCAAAATAGGGGTAGGACCCTCAAGCTCGCATACTTTGGGACCCTGGCGTGCAGCACAAAGATTTGTAAAGGCACTGATCGAA
The DNA here is from genome assembly GCA_025929635.1 of Chitinophagaceae bacterium. Classification (GTDB taxonomy): domain Bacteria; phylum Bacteroidota; class Bacteroidia; order Chitinophagales; family Chitinophagaceae; genus VBAS01. The sequence goes on along the minus strand of JAICPX010000356.1, from coordinate 1,975 downwards.
AGAAAATTATTGCAACAGGTCACAGCCGTCCGGGTGTTGCTATACGGTTCCCTGGCAAAAACGGGAAAAGGGCATGGTACTGATGTAGCCATCCAATTAGGACTTAGCGGTGAAGACCCGGTGATTTTCGACGTCAATGCCATTGATAGCCGCATGGCAGATATTGCTGCAATGAAAGAACTAGTACTTGGGGGATTGCACGAAGTTCAGTTTGACCCACGGGAAGACATAGAGTTTTTATACAGTGAATCGCTGCCGTTTCATCCAAATGCAGTTACATTTTTAGCCAATTTTCAGAGTGGTGATGCAGTATCAGAAACATATTATAGTGTCGGCGGTGGTTTTGTCGTAAAAGAAGGCGAAGACAAGATAACGGGAGGTGATGTTCAATTACCTTTTCCGATCAATAATGCCAACGATCTTTTGCATTGGTGCATGAAAACAGGAATGGCGATCAATGAAGTGGTATTGGAAAACGAGAATGCATGGAGACCGGAAAAAGAAACGCGTGAAGGGGTTCTAAAGATATGGAAGGTGATGAGTGAGTGCATTTACCGTGGTTGTCATACAGAAGGAATGTTACCGGGTGGTTTGAATGTGAAACGACGTGCCGCTGAGCTGAACAAGAAATTACTCGGCGGAAAAAAATATAATGATTACCAGACCTGGATCGCCACCATAAAGGCAGGAGGCAGTTCATTTAAATATATACTGGATTGGGTAAGTTGTTTTGCTTTGGCAGTAAATGAAGAGAATGCTTCTTTTGGCCGTGTTGTCACCGCACCTACAAATGGAGCGGCCGGTGTGATACCCGCGGTGCTGCAATATTATATTGTGTTTGGTGACGGTAACGGTAACCATGAAGATAAGATCATTAGGTTTTTATTAACCGCATCCGAGATCGGGAGCATTTTTAAAAAAGGGGCAACCTTATCAGCCGCTATGGGTGGTTGTCAGGCAGAGATCGGCGTATCGTCAGCGATGGCTGCAGCTGCCCTGACTGAGTGTATGGGTGGTACACAAAAACAAGCACTGATGGCTTCCGAGATCGCAATGGAACATCATCTCGGTTTGACATGCGATCCCATTGGCGGGTTGGTACAGGTTCCCTGCATTGAAAGAAATACCATGGGCGCGATCAAAGCGATTACAGCATCACAACTTGCATTGCAAGGCTCTCCTGATTATGCAAAAGTTTCTTTAGATGCAGTAATAAAAACCATGTGGGACACTGCAAAAGATATGAATACAAAGTATAAAGAAACGGCGGATGGTGGATTGGCGGTGAATGTTCCGATCAGTTTGCCGGAATGTTAGTTGTTGGTTGCCGGATGCTGGATACTGGATACTAGATACTGGATGCTGGTTGCTGGTTGTTTAGGCAGCGATCTTTTGACACTCTTCTGCGCACAACTTACAAACCGTTGCGCATTCCTGGCAATGATCAGTTTGATGCTTTAAGCACTCCTCATGGCATTGCCAGCAGATATCCGAACAGATCTGACAAACTTGTTTTGCCATTTCACTTCCCAAACTCATCAATTGAGCCGTTGCATAACAAATAGCGGCACACTCCATATCCAATTGAATGCACTTTGCCATCATATGAATTTCTTTTTCCTGTGTGCATGAATTGGCACAGTGATTACATGCATCAGCACAGCGGAGACAGGCGTTGATACATGACTCATATAAAGGATAATTATTGGTTTGTTTCATCTAAAATGGTTTTAAGACTTGCGGCAAAAGTCAAATGATCCTCATCCCAAACAATGGTTGTTCCTTTTGGTGAAAAGATTCGGAGTGCCATCCGGACAAACTGTGGCGATGAATCCAAGTTTTGCCTGGTCACAAATCTTTTATTTCTGCTGTTAAAAGTCCCATTATTATCGTTTATCTTCCTCGCGGGACGACCATCCGGATCGAATGCCATTGAATTTGAGTTTCCCATCCACATTCAAAAATTCAAAGTTGT
>JAICPX010000271.1 GCA_025929635.1 Chitinophagaceae bacterium | reverse complement strand
AGACACAAAGAGACACAAAGGATTTTACGCAAAGACGCAGCGGAGATCGCAACGACACTAACAGGAGTCCTAACGACAGATCTTTCCGCCCTTTATCTGTTAAAAAGCCAAATGGTGATCGTTGCAGAGACAAGGCATGCCTTGTCTCTGCAAAAAACGTCGAATAGCCAACAGAACGTTGAACCCTTCGAATTTTCTCAGGGCAGGCTGTGCGTCGCAACAAAAGCCTAATAGTAGCAATGCAGCCGACTACCCAAAAAAAATTATTGCTGATCAAACGCTGCATCAAATTTATAAACCGTATTTTTTGTTGTTGTGATATCGACCACTTTGTTATTGTAGCGCATTTGTAAGGCCTGACCGGCTTTTGAAGTCACAGCCAGCTCCTCCAATTTTCCATCGCTCCATTTGATATCAAACACAAAACCCCCTCTAGCACAATAACCTTTTATTTCGCCATTGGGCAAAGCAGCCGGCAGGGCGGGAAGTATATCAATAAATTTTGTATGGCTTTGCAGGATCAGCTCACCAATACCTGCTGCACCTCCGAAGTTTCCATCGATCTGGAAAGGCGGATGTGCATCAAACAAATTGGGATAACTGCCTGCACCATTCTTTGCAGGACTCATCAACATTTGTATCAAACGAAATGCATGATCACCATCCTTAAACCGTGCCCAGCAGTTTATTTTCCATCCAAGGCTCCAACCGGTTGCTTCGTCACCACGATAGAGCAACGATTGCCTTGCGGCCTTCATTAACTCCGGCGTATCATCCCAATTGATTTCATTTCCCGGGTGCACGGCCCACAAGTGCGAAATATGACGGTGTTTATTTGTCGTATCATCGACGTCCTCCATCCATTCCTGCAACTGGCCATATTTGCCTATTTGATCGGGTGCGATCTGTTTTAGTTTTTCCTTTAATTCATTTCGTAACGCATTATCAATATTCAATAGCTGGCTTGCCGCAATTACATTGTTGAATAATCCACGGATGATCTGGTGATCCATCGCCGGACCGGCAACCAATCCTCCCTGCTCAGGTGAATTGGATGGTGTGCTGATCAAATAACCGGTCTTTGGATCTTTTATTAGAAATGAATTAAAGAAGAGTGCCGCCTCCTTCATTATTGGGTATGCAGTTTGCTGTAAAAATTTTTTATCCTGTGTAAATAAATAATGTGCCCATAAATGACGGCATAACCATGCGCCGCCTGTCACCCAGATACCATGATCCGCTGCATTGATCGGTGCGGTGCCACGCCAGAGATCTGTATTATGATGCAATACCCAGCCCGGTGCATTGTAATGATCTTTTGCTGTTTGCTTGCCGGTGACAGATAATTCTCTGAGCATATCGAATAATGGCTCATGCATCGGCGAAAGATTCAATGCTTCGGCCGGCCAGTAATTCATTTCAAGGTTGATATTAGTTGTATACTTACTTCCCCATGGCGGATTCAATTGATCATTCCAAATCCCTTGCAAATTGGCTGGCCTCGTCCCGGGACGTGATGAAGAGATCAGCAAATATCTTCCATATTGCAGGTATAAGGCAACAAATGATGGATCGCTGGATGATGCAAATTTTTCTATGCGTTCATCAGTTGGAAGACTTTCATTGTTATTTTTTCCAAGATCGATTGAAAATGTGTTGAAATAGTTTTGGTACTCTTTGATATGCGCTGCTTTGATTTGGCGATAGGTTTTACCCCTGAGAGACCGCAACGCATTCAAACACGGCAAAGCAGCATTAGCAGAAACATCATTATAGTTTTTATAATTTGTACCCGCTGTCAAAAACAGCGTAACACTGTCTGCGTCTCTAATTACAATCCCAGAATCATTAACTAAGCCGGACCCTCCATGTACAACGGCTTCCATATAACTTTCACCCCGCAATGCACCGTTTCTTACTTTAACCGATAATATAAGCGCATCATTACTTCTTTTAAGAGTAAAATTTTTATGTGGGCTGCTTAACTCAGCGGTAAAACTGATGCTTGATTTTTTTGAGGCAGAAAGATTGATCACAATTGCCTGGTGGGGTTGGCTGATAAAATACTCTCTTTTGAAATCGATCCCATTTGACGAATAGCGTGTGGATGCGATTGCATTTTTTAAGTTCAATTCTCTTTTGTAGTTCGATGTTTCCGTAACATTTTTAAAGTTTAAAAACAGGTCACCGAATGGTTGGTATGCTGACTGGTATGCACCAACAGGTGGCGGATTGTCATTATAAACAAAATATTTCCATTGGCCGTTCAATGAAAGCTTCGCCGGTTCATTATTTACAGGATAGATACCGATATGTTTTGCTGTGTCCTTATAACCGTAAACACCACCTTTATCGGAAAAATTAAGTACAAGTATCGCAATTGTATTTTTTCCTTTATGCAAACTGTTCTTTGCGATCCTGTATTTTCTTCCTTCGTTGTCTTGCTGTGAGCCAATGAGTTTCCCGTTCACATAGGTGTAATCATGATCTCTTATACGGTTCAGATCAATGACTAATTCTTTATCTACCCAGTCATCGGGAATAATAAACGTTCTACGCAACCATACAGCACCGTCCAGCCCTTCGAACCCAATTGTTTCCCATCCATCCCAACTTGGGACCTGCATCACTGTCCACTTACTGTCATCAAAATTTTCCTGCACGAATTTTTTATCAACAGTTACCGACTTGATCCAGCCATTCCGTTCTCCTTCATAACTTTTTAATCCCATAAATTCTCTTTCCGCCAATGCATCAGCTTCTTTTTGTTTTCCTTCAAATAATAACTGCCGAATGGTATCTAAGTATTTGTAAGCACCGGCACGACTGTATCTTCGCGGCTCACCCGTCCATAATGTTTCCTCATTGAATTGGATCCTATCCTGCTCAACTCCTCCAAAGATCATGGCGCCGATCCTTCCATTACCGATGGGCAATGCTTCGGTCCATTTTGTAGCAGGTTTGTTATACCAAAGTTTTAAGTCCTGGGAGGAAACAATACTGTATATGAACAGTAAAATGAATGTATATTTTGTTCTTTTTGTCGCGAGCATTTGTACTATTATTTTACTTTGTTTTCGTCGCACACTGTTACTTTCTGTAATTCGATTCAGCCCCTTTTTGGCCTGGCCATTCTATCTGATATAAGAACGTTCCTACGGAACGATCTTTTTTATTGTTGCTTTTTCTATTAACAGGTTGCTCCTTCGGAGCAATGTAATAACTGTAAGCTCATTTCTTTTCAAGATTCAAGATTCAAGACTCAAGACTCACCATTCAGGTCACTCAAACAACCAATCCAGGTTCTTACTCATATTATCACTCATCAACATGGCATCGTAAACAGGAACCACTTGTTGCCCGTCTACAAAACCCAACACCAAACAAACACCTTTCGGAAGACTCAGTGTATGCCTTCCTTCTTTAAAACTGTAAACATGAATATTTATCGGCGGCAAACCGTCGATAGCAATTGCATTGCTGATCTTAATCTCCGCTTGCCCATAATCATCGGCACTTGCATTGGTTTCCAGTTCAGGTGCCTTTGCAAAAACGGTATCTGTTGTAAATGCGGCTCTTTGCGTTCTAAAATATCCAACCAGGATCTTTACCGGTTTACCTGATGAAAAGTTCAGTTCGGTTCCCTGTTGTAATTGTTGTTTGAATGCAACTTGTATCCCATTCAAACCTTTTAACTCAGCAGCAAAGTTTTTTATTATAAAATTTGTATCGCTGAAAAGTTTTGCACCCTCTTCTATCCTAAAAAGTTTACGATCGGTACTAACATGTGCATTGTTAAAGGCAATAACCTGTTTTGTTGCCTTCCCCGAACTATTCCTGAGTGAATCGATCTTATATCGGAAAATCTTTAATTCATTTTCAAATACAGGTAACATCTCTGTCCAGTGCTTGTAAGTTGCATCTGCCCCACGCATTGGTATCTTGCGCTGTTGTGTTTGCATGCTATTGGCATAAAGATAAGTTTGCTTCGTAAGTTCAGCCAGGTCTTTATAATGCCGAACACTTTCTTCAAGTATTGGCATTGCTTTCACAAGATCCTGAATATCGTTGCTGTATTTATAGCGTAAGACATTTAAGGCCGCTGAAGTTTTGTCGGCAAAATGTAATGCTAATGACCTGTAAGCATACATGTCTTTCTTAATTCTGTCAAACTCATTTTTGTTCTTAGTGACCTTTGAGTCAACTTCTTCAATGGCTTTTACAGAATTACTTCCATGTGTCCTTACTTCTGAGATGATTTGAGCCGGTGTTTCCCCAATATGCGTTGATCCCTTCCATTCCTTATCTGCAAAATCAATCAGCATTTCTCCTTCCGGGCTTTCACCATCGTATAATAATGTAAATAGTCCATATCGAAAAGGATTGATAAGCTGTGTCATCAGCATTCCCAATGTCAATGTTTGCCTGTTACCGTCCGTGATGCCAAATCGCCGCAAAAGTTTTGGTGCTATCTCTCCACTTTCTTCATAGGCTTTTAAGATCTTTTTGCCATCCGCTGTACTGCAACCAAATTTATCAGCCAGCAGCTTGCTCCAGTAAATGATCTCTTCATTACGATCTCTTTTTGCCTTCCATGCATATCGTGCCCATGCCTTATACCAGATCCAATCTCTTTCTATCTGCAAGAGTCTTTTTCCCTTTACACTATCGGCACTATATGGCCAATCCCAATAAGAAGCCTGCGGATATAAATGCAAACCGTTTCCTCCCATTACTTCATGCATACCAATAACAGATTGCTGAATAAAATCAGGTGAGCCATAACGAAATGGTTCAAGATTAGCAAGAATATGAACGTTTTCAATTTGAACACTTCCGAGCTTACTTAATGTTTGGTGCAATTCAGCCCAGCTGCCTCTCGGTCTTGCATAGGTCAATGCTTCTCCATTGAATTTTGCTTCCGTATACAGATTTTTATACAAAGGCAATGAAGCTCTCATTACTGATGGTGCGTCAGTGTCATGTGCACGAAGGACGATGGGCGGTTCTTCCGTTTTGCCCAGCGCTTTCAAACCGTCCTGTACTGCCGGGATGATCGTTTTAGTGAACCATTCAATATCATCTTTACCTACTCCTTCCATTGCTTCACCAAGGCAAACCATTAAACCAACATTTGGATACTTCTCAACGAATGCTGCAATAGATTTTCTTGTATAATCTGCGATCAAAGGAATGATCGGTCTTTCTCTTTCCTGTGTCTTTATTTTATGATGGTCTGCAAATGGTTTTGATACGATGATGTTATAGAACATCTGGATCACCCAGATGCCACGTTTATCGGCTTCTGTAGTAATGAAACGATATATCTCTTCATTCTTTTTGAAAGTCGCATCATTTACTTCCACGGCGTAAGGATAATCTTTCAGTTTTACCAACGAAGCGAACGGATGGCCATTCCATAGATACAAAGAATTCATTTTGTTCTCCAGCATTGAATCCAAGACCTGCAACCAAAGCTTTTTATCGTAGAACCAGGGAAATGTTTCAGGAGTATAGGGATATTCATAAACATTTCTGCCGGGCAGGTAAGTTGATTTCTGCAAACCGATACATTGCCCACGCAAAACCATTTCCGGGGCATCTGTAATGTTGAGTTTTTTTGGATATGCTTTTAATTGATTCATCAGTGAAGCAAATTCCAAACATCCATACAGTATTCCTGTATCATCATTGCCTTCAATTGTTGTTTGATTGTTTGTTGTGTTAATAGTATAACTTTCCTTTGCTCCCGGCTTGTAGCCAAACGAAATTTTATGCGAGCTTCTTTTTAAGCCAAACTTCTCTTCGACCTCACTTATTTTTTGCAACCCCAGGCCAACACGGGGAGAGATGGACTTATCACCAGGTCCAACTTGTGCAACGGCGGGATAACTAATCACAAAAAATAATATGAAGATAAATTTTTGCATAACCTATTTTACAAGTGCTAACTCATTTAAATAATTTTCAAGCATTGTATATCCTTTTGCATCAGTTTTGTTCCTGTCATTAGCATCAGCGGGATCCAGTCCATTTTCCTTTTCCCAGTCATCCGGCATTCCATCATTATCAGTATCTGCGGGTGCAGGCAGCGATTTGTATTGAGGCCAGCCGCCCACCGTGACCGGCAAATCAATGATCCCGGCTTTGCCAAAAACTCCTTTACCAATAGCTGTTCCACTCCTGGTTTCATTTATTACCCGCTCATCGACGGCATCACGTTTTGGCAAACAAGCCCCGGCATATTCTAAAACTGCTTCATAAGCATCTTTTGCGGATTGCACCGGCAAAGCAGCGGCAACAGGAAATGGTTTATCAGCAATTGCATTCTTCGGAGAACCGGCTTCAGACAGATCAACACCCCGGCTGTT
>JAICPX010000678.1 GCA_025929635.1 Chitinophagaceae bacterium | reverse complement strand
GTCGCATCGATCACAACGGTGGGCATATCTCCGTTTGTAATTTCACTTATTCTCGCCACTACGTCATCTGCAGAAGGATTAATCGTATGCCTGACCTGCAATTTTTCACTACAAAAATTCAATCTACCTTCATCCATGTCCATAGCGATCACATTAGCACCTGCCATTCCTGCAAACTCCATTGTACCTAATCCAATCGGGCCGGCTCCTACTATTAAAACAAATTCTCCCGGTCTTACCGCTGCCCTTCTTATTCCATGAGCACCGATTGCCAAAGGTTCGACTAATGCCAGTTCATCAAAGCTCATTGAGTCTCCCTGCAATAATTTATTTACAGGAACAGAAATATATTCCGACATACCTCCATCCACATGCACACCAAACACTTTCATATTGACACAACAGTTGGTAAGTCCGTTCCTGCAGGCAATACAATCGCCACAATTAAAATAAGGAATAAATGTGACCCTGTCTCCAATCTTAAATTCAGCATTCGATCTTATATCAACAATTTCACAAGCTAATTCATGTCCTAATACACGGGGATACTCAAAGTAGGGTTGTGTTCCTTCGAAAGCATGAAGATCGGTACCGCAAATACCAATCCGTTTTACTCTTAGAATTGCTTTATCATCCTGTAACAAAGGTTCATTTCGATTGATATACTCAAATCGCCCAGGCTCTTCACATAATAATACCTTCATGCTCGTTAGTTTACTTTGAAAATATATTTCCCAGAACCGATCCTGATCACGGCTTTCCCGTCAGTATACTTTGCCTTTATTATTGTTCCGTTCATTGTAATGGATTGAGTTGATGCGGATGGAACAAATATGGTAGCCCTTGTGTTCGGCGGGATCTCAACATTCAACTCAAATTTATCCGCCAGCTTTTTCCACTCACTCACAATCGTTCCATATACCGAATGATAACTTGCTTTTGCGGCGGTAATATCTCCAACAGGTTCAGGTCTTATTTCAATATGTTTAAATGCAACTGAATTCTCCGCTTGTTTTATTCCAGCCAACCCAGAAAAAAACCATTCCATTAAATGCCCAAGCATAAAATGATTATTGCTCACCGATTCATAAGCCTGCCAGCTTTCAGTCAACGCAGTAGCGCCATGTTTCAATTGAAAACCATAACCCGGTACATCATCACGACTATTCATATCAAATATTACATCATTTCTTCCCTGAGCTTCCAATGCACGCAACACATAGCGATAACCAATATCGCCTGCCGTTAATGCATTATTACGCTTCTTAATATCTCTTACCAGCGCATCCAAAACGGCATATTTGTACTGCGGCTCCACCAGGTCCATATACAACGCCATAGCGTTGGCGGTTTGACTCGCGGAATCATACTGCAATTTTTGCTTATCAAAAAAAGTTTTGTTGAATGACCGTTTTACATCGGCTGCCATTTGCTGGTACTTCACTGCATCTGCCGTTTTATTCAAAATTTTTGCAACTTCGATCATTATTGAAAGATCATAATAAAAAGTAGCTGTAGCCGTTACACCCATTTTTGTCATTTGTGAAAACCCTGACTTATTAGGACCTATATCGAACCAGTCACCCAACCCATGTGTCAGAATATTATCCTTCGATTTACTCTTTAAATACATAAGAT
>JAICPX010000584.1 GCA_025929635.1 Chitinophagaceae bacterium | reverse complement strand
TTTGCCAACGGTATGGAGTTTTTACCCTGATATATTCTGCAAATTTCCTGGACTGCAGTTCAATTATTTTTGATTCAAGGACCAACGGAAATTCTCTGAGTTTTTCTTTAAAGTGAAATGGCAAGTAACTGGTTGTCCAAAGTTACAATGAGAAATAATACTAAATGAAGACCGCATTGAATTAAATTTATTCCCTCAGGCTTGTTCGTGTCTAACAAAATAATACGCACCGATGTCCGCATTGCTATCGCAAAGACACCACGCACCGGAACGAATTCATGATGGTGATGCGTGAGGACACGCATCGCGGCATCAAGGACAACAATTAAATTTGACGAACAATAAAAAATAGAACCCCATGCGAAAAATAATTTCAGTCATGCACCTATCGCCTGACGGTTTTGTAGCAGGACCGAACGGAGAAATGGACCGGATCAAAGTTGATGAAGAAATTTTTGTGCAGTTGTTAATGATTGAAGATCCGAACAGAACACATGGCTTCATGTGTGCAAAATAATCTATTAAACCTCAGTTTTCGGTGGTTTTACAAACGTTTTACGTATCATTTACACTTCTTTACTATTAAAAAGCTTCAGGATAGTTTATGCCCAATATATTTACTTTATTGTTTCACTAAATCATTATAGCAATGAAAATCTTTAGCCTTGCGTTTTTGCTCCTTTTTCTTTACCCCTTTGTATTTCCGGTCACGGATGGTCAGCAAAAACTAAATAAAAATAAGTCGGGGGTTGCAAATATCGTTTTTAAATCCACTGATGGCGGACAAAGCTGGCAAGACATTAGCGAAGGACTGCCCGGAGATAAGCTGGAGGGTAGTCTCTTTGTAAATGATCGTGGGTTTTATTTACGTACCGGCAATTATATATATCACAATGAACCAAACAACAAGTCGCCTTTTTGGGAGAAAGAGATTTTCCCTGACGAACATAGCAACATTGCCCCTGGTAAGTCCGGGATATTTGCATACGATTACCACCAGGGTCAGTTTAGGCAAAAAATAAACGGATCGGGTGAATGGTCGCCTATATACGAGAATTTTCAGCTGAAAGGGATACTCGACGTTTTTGAAACTGCCGGAGGCACTGTTTTCATCGTTTGCGACCGCGGCCGCGGCCTTTTTAGATCCACTGACAATGGAAAAAACTGGAAAGAAGTCTGTCGCGGCGTATGGAAATTGGTAGAGTCAAGCGGTGTGCTGATGGCAAACAGCATCAATGGGACAATAAGATCCACCGATGATGGCGAAACCTGGGAGACTGTGATAAGTGAGGGCGGTGCGGGCATCGATATAGCACCCATCGATGGTGGATTCGCTGCTATCACTTTCAATACACAGTCCGAAACCAGGAGAGTGCGAACTTCCTACGACGGTGGTAAAACCTGGCAGGCTATCGATGCCGATCTTCCACCGAGTATGAAGATTTCCTCCATTATCCAGGTGGGTGATTATTTCTTTTGTGGTCATCCCAACGGCATTTACCGATCAGGAGATAAGGGGAAAACATGGAAACTGTTACTTCCTTCTATTGAAGGTAAGGTCTTCAATTTATATGTTTCAGGCAATGTGATTTATGCCATACCCAGTGCGGGAGGATGTTGAAAGATCAGGTTAACATTCATCCGTCGTATAAAATTATCGCATATGACAAATATTATTAGTTCTGCGCAAGCTGAAATAAAATAAAAAATGAAAAAAAGTAAAATGATATTGATGATGGTGACAACAGGATTTTTTTGCTTCGGGCAAAGCAGTACAGACTCGGTTTAATGTAGGAAATTTGGATTCTGTAAAAGCTAAAGATGTTATCAAGCCGGAACCTAACGGCCTCACCAAAGCTGGACTTGCCAAAGCAATCGAGACCGGAACGATTTATAACTCTACGTCGCCCCATCATAACGTTCTGCATGAGTTTACTTAAAAATTGAGTCGGGGTATTATGAATTATTCTTGAAACAAATTAATGATCGATTTACCCCACAGCCAGGACCACGTAATTGAATGAAGAGGGCAACCTACAATTGGAAATCATTAACTTTCTGTTTAAGAACTTGCGTAAAGCAGCGTGTAGTTACTACCTTAAACGACGACACAAACAATACGAGAAATGAAACTTGCGATAATTGGAGACTTTAATGCATCATTCAGACCTCACGTTGCGACAAATGAAGCAATAGAGCATACAAAACAAATTATGAATTTACAAGTTGACACAGATTGGATTTCAACCGACGACATCATTGACAACTTTAAATCAATAATTGACACTTACGCTGGATATTGGATAGCACCAGGAAGTCCATACAAATCGATGACAGGTGCATTGGACATCATAAAATATGCAAGACTTAACAACATTCCGACGCTCGGAACTTGCGGTGGTTTTCAACATATGGTTATTGAATTTGCAAGAAATGTTTTGAATATTAAGGACGCTGAACACGCCGAATATGATCCATACGTTTCTATAATTTTAGTAAGTCCATTAAGTTGTTAATTAGAATGTCAAATACTTGAAATTGTTCTAATATACAAATAATCAATAGTTTTTGAAATCTTCTAATCAGAAAAAATAAATTAAAAATATTATTGCAA
>JAICPX010000571.1 GCA_025929635.1 Chitinophagaceae bacterium | reverse complement strand
TATATCAATAGCCCCGGGTATAGGGGCTGTGGCGAGCAGTCAGTGGTCAAGAGGTGATAGTCGTCAAACGTGAAACGTGAGACATGAGACGTGAGATGCAAGGAATAAGAGCGGCATTCGAAGTTTCGTACCAGCCCCGAAGGGGCGATATATCAATAGCCCCGGGTGAAGCCCGGGGGGTAGGATAGCGGGTTTAGGGAGAAGAAAATAATATGGTTTAGAATAAATCATCAAAATCCGATACGGTTCAAGATTTTGGAAGTTGCGCGGTAATGTTGAATAGAAATATAAAACGATGAACACGTCGTTACGCTCGGCGCAGGCTGTGCGTCGCAACGGAAGTTTAATAGTAGTACAAAAGCCGATAACCACACAAAAATCCTTCGCATTGAAAAAATATCTCCTCTTCATTTTAATCATACTGGTTGCTGAAAGTTCAGTTGCACAAATAAAATGGCCGGCAATAACGCGTCAAACAAAACCATGGACACGGTGGTGGTGGCAGGGTAGTGCTGTTGATAAACAAAATTTGTCTGCTGTGATGCAACAATACCAGCAAGCGGGATTAGGTGGTTTGGAGATCACACCTATTTATGGAGTAAAGGGAACAGAAAATAAGTTCATAGATTTTTTATCGCCGAAGTGGATGGAGATGTTTGACTATACGCTGGCTGAAGCAAAGCGACTGAACCTTGGAATTGATATGGCAACAGGAACGGGTTGGCCATTCGGTGGTCCTTGGGTGACCGACCGGGATGCAAGCAAATATATTGCTCACAAAACTTACACATTGAATGCCGGCGAGCAATTAAAAGATACAATTCAATATCGCCAGGAAAGTTTTGTGAGAACTGCAAATGGAAAACCATTACGGGTTGACCAGGTGCTGAATCCAATAGTTATCAATAAGAATTTACAGGAAATGGCGATCGACCAGGTAAGGTTTGACGTTTTTTTGCCTTTGCAATTGGTGATGGCATATGATGAGAGTGGCAAATCAATGGACATAACAAAAAATGTGACGCAAGGAAAATTACACTGGACGCCACCCGCTGGCAAATGGAAATTGATCGCTTTATTTGAAGGATTGCATGGCAAAATGGTTGAAAGAGCAGCGCCAGGTGGAGAAGGAAGAGCAATCGACCATTTTAATGCACAGGCGTTGAAGAACTATTTATCAAAATTTGATAAAGTATTTGCTGGAAAAAATATTTCAGGACTGCGTAGTTTCTTTAATGATAGTTATGAAGTAGATGATGCGAGAGGCCAAAGTAACTGGACGCCGGATCTTTTTAATGAGTTCAAGAAACGCCGGGGTTATGATCTGAAAAACGAATTACCCGCTTTGTTTACAACAGATCATTCTGACAGGCATACAAGGGTTTTATATGATTACCGGGAAACAATGTCTGACCTGTTATTGGAAAAATTCACACAACCCTGGCATCAGTGGGCAAAAGCTAAAAGAAAGCTCATTCGAAATCAGAGTCACGGTTCACCAGCTAATATTTTGGATTTATATGCCACAATAGACATCCCGGAAACTGAGGGAACAAATCTTACACGATTCAAGTTCGCTACTTCTTCAGCCCATGTCATGGGTAAGCCACTGGCATCGGCGGAAGCGGCTACCTGGCTGAATGATCATTTTCTTTCTTCGCTTGGAGATGTAAAACTGATACTCGATAAATATTTTCTGGGTGGAGTAAACCATATCTTTTATCATGGCACGAATTACTCACCTGTAAATGATACATGGCCGGGGTGGTTATTTTATGCCGCTGTACATTTTACACCTGCGAATTCTTTCTGGAAAGATTTTGCGACATTAAATGCTTATGCAGCAAGATGTCAGAGTTTCTTACAGGCAGGAAAACCTTCCAATGATGTGTTGCTTTATTTTCCTTTTGCTGATAAAAATAATCAACCGTCGCCGAGAGGAATGTTGCATCATTTTGATGGAATGGAAGGGTTTGATAAGACTTCATTTAATGCAGCAGCTGAAGAAATGCTTGAGTTGGGTTATGCATGGGACCTGGTAAGTGATAAGCAAATCCAACAATTGCAGTTTGTGAATGGCAAGATCAAAACACCGGGGGGAGAGTACCAAACTATTGTTCTGAGTGGTGTAAAGTACTTGCCATTAACCACACTTCAGAATTTAGTTACTTTATCCAACCGGGGGGCCGCTATTATTTTTCATGATGGCGTTCCCTCTACTGTCCCGGGATTAACTGAAATTGAAAACAGGCAAAAACAATTTGATGTAATAATTCAACGGTTACTATTTATTAGAACAAATGCAGCGGGTATCAGGAATGCGTCAGTTGGTAAAGGAATGTTTTGGGAGGGAGCAGAGCTAAAGTACTTACTGGCAAATGCCAATGTAAGACATGAAATGTACCTCGCTGACAATGATCTTACCTGTATTCGTCGTAAAATAAATGGAGGCGAGTATTATTTTATCGTTAATGAAGGAAAAGAAACGTTCAATAATTGGGTGCTGTTGAATACGCCATTGCAACATGCAGTTTTGTTTGACCCGATGATGCAAAGAAGCGGTATAGCCAAAGTAAGGCAAGGCGACGCCAATACTCTGGATATTCTTCTTCAACTAAAACCCGGTGAATCTTGCATAGTGCAAACAAGTGCAACTAAAATGACTGGTGCGAAGTTTCCATATACACAAATCGCAGGGGAAGCAATTAATTTAAGTGACAAATGGGAACTTAAATTTTTGTC
>JAICPX010000067.1 GCA_025929635.1 Chitinophagaceae bacterium | reverse complement strand
CAACTTTGAAAGATGTACCTGTCGGTACCGGCGTCGTAGATTTCCCGGCAATTTTCGCAGAGTTAAAGCGACAGGGCTTTAAAGGAAATATTTATATTGAACGTGATGCTGAAGATCAGCCCAGCAATCTTCCTTCGGTGATACAAACGATAAAGTATTATAATGAACAGATAAGCAAGCTAAACCAGGATTAACAGGATTATTGGATTTGGAGGAAAAGGAGACAAATCTCTTCCTACAAAATTTCTAAAAATTAGGAACGAACCAAAAAGGAAAGTAAACTCAATTATTTTTGAAAATGACCTCAAAAAATATACTGCATCTTAAGTTTCCTCATTAATCCCTAAAATCTTGTAAATCCTGGTTTATGTCTCTCTGCTAAAACTTCTATCACATCATCGAGCTTATAATTTTTAGCCTGGAGCAAGACAAGATAATGAAATAGCAGGTCACCAGCCTCATTTAAAAACTTTTCTTTATTGTTGTCCTTGCTCTCAATAACAAGCTCTACGGCTTCTTCACCAACTTTCTGCGCAACTTTATTTAATCCTTTTGCGAACAAAGTAGAAGTATAAGAAGTTTCTGAAGGATTATTTTTCCTGTCATTGATCACCTCTTCCAGTTTGTGTAGAGAAAAAGATGAATTATTCTCGTTAAAGCAGGTATCGGCACCAGTGTGACAAACAGGACCTGTAGGAGAGGCTTTGATCAATAACGTATCATTGTCGCAATCTGTAATCACTTCTTTTACCAATAAAAAATTATTACTGGTTTCGCCCTTTGTCCATAAACGTTTCTTGCTGCGGCTGTAAAATGTTACTTTGCCCTCTGCTTTGGTTTTATGCAATGCTTCTTCATTCATAAAACCTAGCATTAGCACTTTATTGCTAACGGAATCCTGCACAATGACGGGAACTAATCCATCTGGATATTTAGAAAAATCTGGTTGCATGTAATTTTTTTTGTTAGTCAGCTTTAGTAATTCTATTTGGCTTCTGTTGTGTCACTCACTTGTACGTTCCGTTCGCTATTCAGCTTTCCATACCCATCGGTACCACGGTTTTAAACCGTGGCACCGATGATTTACCATTCACCATTCACAACTGACACTCTTACATCCTCACCGGTATTTGCCTGCTGAATAGATATTTTTTCAAATCAGGGATTGCAATTTCCTTAAAATGAAAAATACTTGCGGCCAATGCCGCATCTGCTGAGGCTTCTTCAAATACTTCTACAAAATGATCCAAACTACCTGCACCCCCACTTGCAATCACCGGAACCGGCAATTGTTCCGAAAGCAATTTTGTTATTTCAATTGCAAAACCATTTTTTGTCCCGTCATGATTCATTGAAGTAAGTAAAATTTCACCAGCACCCCTGTCAACTGCTTCTGTTGCCCATTCAAAGCACTTCTTTTCGGTCTTTGTCCTCCCTCCATTTAAGTAAACATACCATTCTTCATCTTCTTCTTTTTTTGTATCAATTGCCAGCACCACACATTGACTTCCGAATTCTTTTGAAAGATCATTTATCAACTGCGGTCTTTTAAAAGCCGATGTATTGACGGAGATCTTATCCGCACCGTTTTGTAATAACACACTTACATCGTCCACGCTGCTGATACCACCGCCAACCGTAAATGGAATATTTACATGATGGGCGATCTTGTTTACCAGTTCACTTAGGGTTTTTCTTTTTTCCACGGTTGCGGTTATATCCAGGAAGACCAATTCATCTGCTCCTTCCCTTGCATACAATGCACCTAATTCCACAGGATCACCTGCATCGCGAAGATTGATAAAGTTGGTTCCCTTTACAGTTCTTCCATCTTTTATATCCAAACAGGGTATTATTCGTTTTGTTAACAACAGGTGATTATTAATTATTGTCCGAAGGAATCCTTCGGAGATTATTTATTATTTCATGATGCTTGGCACAACTTTTATCAATTGCGTGAACTTAAAGCCACTTTGATCCCTAATCCAATCAGTAGTAAACCAGTCACCTTATTCTGCCATTTGATAAATGCCTGTTTATCGGCCAACCAGTTTCCAAGTTTTCCAAATAGCAATGCAACGGTGCAATTCACGAGCGTTCCTGAAAAATTAAACCACAAACCCAACAAAAGAATTTGCAATGATGCACTGCCGTTGTCCGGATGAATAAACTGTGGAAGAAAGGCAAGAAAAAACAAAGCCACCTTTGGATTTAGAACATTTGTAAACACACCCTGCCAAAATAACCACGGCAACGATTTCTTTTCGATGTTTTCATGTAAGCTGAATTTATTTTGTTTGCTTAAGATTGATCTCACTCCCAAATAGATGAGGTAGGCCGCACCAGCATACTTGATAATATCAAAAGCCAATGCCGAATTTGCAATAATTGCAGATAAACCAATGACCGCGGCCAGCAAATGAACAATGCAACCGGCTGCCACGCCCAGCGCGGAAACAATCCCGGCATTTACCCCCTGCGATGTGCTTCTGGTCGCCACATAAAGCATATCGTTACCAGGAGTAATATTCAGCATAATGGTGGCTAATGCAAAGATCAGGAAGTCATTTACCGGTATCATATAAATGGTTTAAGATCGCTTAACAGGATTTTCTTTTCATAAAAAGCTTTTCCCACAATAGCGCCGCTGCAACCTGTTTCTCTTAGCTTGAATAAATCATCGACAGAAGTTACCCCGCCACTGGCGATCAGATCAATTGAGGGATGTAGGTTTAATATTTTTTTATAAAGATCGATGGCAGTCCCCTGCAACAGGCCGTCCTTGTTGATGTCAGTGCAGAAAAATTGTTTTACGCCTTTCGTCTTGTAGTTTTCGATCAGTTCAAATACTGTCATCTCCGTTGATTCGGTCCATCCTTTAATGGCGAGTTTTTCATCTTTTACATCTGCACCAATAATAAATCTCTGTACACCAAATTCAAACAACCATGCTGTCAAAGTTATTTCATCCTTTACCGCGATACTTCCGATTGCAGCAAATGTGGCACCTGAATCGAAACAAATATTCACAGTTTTCCGTGTACTGATACCGCCGCTAAAATCAATTACAAGCCTTGTCTTTGAAGCAATTTGCTCAAGCACCTTCCAATTCTTTACTTGGCCAGCTTTTGCTCCGTCAAGATCGACCAAATGTAATCGCGTCAAGCCTGCACCTTCAAATTCTTTCGCCACTTCCGCAGGGTCTTCATTATAAACTTTTTTTTGTTCATAATCCCCTTTTGTAAGCCGTACGCATTTGCCGCCTATAATGTCTATTGCCGGTATTATTTGCATTTTATAACCCTATAAAGTTTTTTAATATTTGTTCTCCCGTACCGGCAGATTTCTCAGGGTGAAATTGGACCCCATAAAAATTATCCTTATGCAACGCACTACTATAAGGCTGAACATAATCGGTTGTCGCAATTGTATGCTCTCCTTTTGCCGCATAATAACCATGCACGAAATAGCAATAGCTATTATTTGGTATGTTGTTAAACAGGCCTGTCTCCAGGTCATAAATATTATTCCAACCGATTTGAGGGACCTTCGTCTCACCCCCCAATCCCCTCCCTTGCTTCGCCCCGCTCGCAATGACGCGGAGAGGGGGAGAAAAGCGACGAACCTTCTCATCAAAAATTCCCAGGCAGCTTGTATCGTTCTCTTCCGAATATTGACACATAAGCTGCATCCCGAGACAAATGCCGAGGACGGGTTGTTCCAATGAACAAATCAACTGATCTAGGTTTATTTCCTTTAAATAATTCATTGCAGTACTTGCTTCGCCAACGCCGGGAAATATCACTTTATCAGCGTTCCGGATTTTAGCAGCATCATCGGTAACAATAGCTGTATGCCCAATTCTTTCCAACGCATATAAAACTGAGCGAATATTGCCGGCATTGTATTTTATGATCGCAATGTTCATTACAACATTCCTTTTGTGGTGGGCAATTGCAAGTTTTCGATATCTCTCTTTACGGCCTGCTTAATTGATCTGGCAAGCGCTTTAAAAATGGATTCGATCTTGTGATGTTCATTGTCGCCTTCCACTTTTACGTTCAGGTTACATTTGGCCGCCTCGCTGAATGATCTAAAAAAATGATAGAACATTTCGGTAGGCATATCGCCAATCTTTTCTCTTGAGAAGTTTGCTTCCCATACTAACCAGCTTCTTCCGCCAAAATCAATTGCTACCTGTGCAAGACTATCATCCATTGGTAATAAAAATCCATAACGGCTGATACCAGCTTTGTTACCCAGGGCCTTTGCAAATGCTTCACCTAATGCAATGGCTGTATCCTCGATCGTATGATGTTCATCAATATGGAGATCCCCATTCGCTTTAATTGTGAGATCGACGCCGCTATGTCTTCCCAGTTGGTCAAGCATATGATCAAAAAAACCTATACCTGTATTGATCTGCGTTTTACCCGAGCCATCAAGATTCAGCTCAATATTGATCTTTGTTTCATTTGTATTGCGTTCATGTTTTATGATGCGATTTCCCAATTTCAAATACTCGTAAATTTTTTTCCATTCCGTAGTCTCTAAGGCAATTGTCGACCCAAGTTCTTTTATTGAATCGCTTATTTCCGTGCCACCAAGGCTTGGGTCATTGTTTATCCAGATCGCTTTGCATCCAAGGTTTTTTGCAAGCTGTACATCGGTGATCCTGTCACCGATCACAAATGAGTTAGTTAAATCATATTCAGGGTTATTCAAATATTTCGCAAACATGCCAATGCCCGGCTTTCGAGTTGGCAAGTTGTCTTTTATAAAAGTCTTATCGATCAGAACGTGAGAAAAGATTATTCCTTCATTTTCCAGGTGTTTCATTATGAAATCATGAATGGGCCAAAAGCTGGTTTCGGGAAATGAGCTTGTACCCAGGCCATCCTGATTGGTCGGCATTACCAGTTCATAATCCAGTTCTGTTGCTATACGTGAAAGCCAGGTAAATACACCTGGATAGAATTGCAGCTTTTCAAATGAATCAATTTGGTAGGTTGGCGGAGCCTCTTTAATGATTGTTCCGTCGCGATCGATAAATAAAACTTTTTGACCCCCTGTGCCCCTTTGCTTCGCTTCGCTCGCAATGACGGGGAGACTTAGATTTGGTGAATCCATTTAATCTGATTTAATATTGCGTAATTCCTGCGCTAGTTGGTTATTTTCATTTGGCGTACCGATCGTAATTCTTAAACAATCGTCACATAAAACAATCTTACTTCTATCTCTTACAATTATTCCTTTTTCACAAAGTTTCTCATAGATATCCCTCGCATTTTTCATTTTCACCAAAAGAAAGTTTGCATCGGAAGGGAATACGTTTTCTGTAACAGGTATCTGCAACAATTCGTTCTTTAGTTTTTCTCTTTCCACAACGGTGGTTGCGATATGTTCATTCACCCAATCGATATTTTCCAATGCCTCTAATGCAAGTATTTGAGTAGCCGTGTTAATATTGTACGGATATTTTACTTTGTTCATGAGTTCAATGATCGGTGTTGCCGCGAAGGCCATTCCCAATCTTAATCCTGCTAATCCCCATGCCTTGCTTACTGTCTGCATTACGACAAGGTTGGGATATTCTGTTAACTCAGCGATAAGCGTCTTTTGCCTGGCATAATTGATATAGGCTTCATCGATGACAACAATGCCGTCAAAATTATTTAAGATGACCCCGATGTCAGTACGATTGATACTATTGCCGGTTGGGTTGTTTGGTGAGCAGACAAAGACCAGTTTCGTATAAGCGTCAATTGCATTTTCAATTTTTTCAATATCCAATTGAAAGCTATCAGTAAGATTCACCTTCT
Source organism: Chitinophagaceae bacterium (assembly GCA_025929635.1). Taxonomy (GTDB): domain Bacteria; phylum Bacteroidota; class Bacteroidia; order Chitinophagales; family Chitinophagaceae; genus VBAS01. The sequence continues at coordinate 8,179 of JAICPX010000067.1, read as the reverse complement.
TCACCTTTACATTATTCATTTCTGCACAAACTTCATACATGCCGTAAGTGGGTGGGAAGATGAGCACATTGTCGCGACCAGGCTCACAGAAAATGCGGTACAAAAGATCGATTACTTCATCACTTCCATTACCAAGAAAAATATTCTGAGGAGGAACTCCTTTTATCTTACTGAGTTTGTCTTTTACTTCGAGTTGCAGCGGATCAGGGTATCTATTGAACCTCACCCCCGACCCCTCTCTTGCTTCGCCCGGCTCGCAATGATGGGGAGAGGGGAGAACGATGGGTGAACCAAACGAGTTTTCATTTGCATCCAAAAAAATGGAAGCATTGCCGCTAAACTCATGCCTGGCAGAGGAGTAAGCTGTCATTTTTTTGATGTTTTCTCTAACTAGATTATCAAGGTTGAACTCCATAACGATCATTGACTTTTTAACCTAACTGCTACTGCATTTTTATGCCCATCTAAACCTTCTGCTGCTGCCATTTCCATAACTGTACTGCCAATATTTTCCAGTCCCTGTTTTGTCAATTGCTGGAAGGTGATCTTTTTTACAAAGCTATCGATAGATACACCACTGTACATGGCGGCATAACCATTTGTCGGTAAAGTATGATTTGTGCCGCTTGCATAGTCACCGGCAGATTCAGGTGAGTAGTTACCAATAAACACAGAACCTGCCGAAACGACCTTCTCAGTTAATTCATCTGCTTTGTTACAGGCGAGGATCAAATGTTCCGGTGCATATAGATTCGAGAATTCAATGGCTTCATCAATTGTATTAAATAAAACGATCTTACTATGTGATAAAGCTTGTTTAGCAATTTCTTTTCTTGGCAGTTCTTTTACCTGTTTATTGATGGATCCCAGGATTTCTGAAGAAACGGATTCGCTTGTGGTCAATAAGATCACTTGCGAGTCTGGCCCATGTTCAGCCTGTGATAAAAGATCAGCTGCAACAAATTCTGGAACCGCAGCATCATCAGCAATAACTAATAATTCTGACGGGCCGGCAGGCATGTCAATAGCGACTCCTTCTTTTTGTACTAGTTGCTTTGCTGCGGTCACGTACTGGTTACCGGGCCCGAATATCTTAAACACTTTTGGAATGCTTTCGGTTCCATAAGCCATTGCTGCTATTGCCTGCACTCCACCGGCCTTATAAATTTTAGTAACTCCACAGAGATTTGCTGCATATAGAATGGCTGGATGAACCTGACCCCCGACCCCTCTCCACGATGTGGAGAGGGGAGTTGGCGGAGTACATAAAACTATTTCTTTACACCCTGCGATTACAGCAGGGACAGCCAACATTAGTACCGTTGAGAACAGGGGAGCCGATCCTCCGGGAATATAAATCCCAATTTTTTCAATGCCAACCGATCTTCTCCAGCAATTGATTCCCTCCATCGTTTCGATCACTTTTGTTTCTTCCAGCAGTGACTGATGGAATTTTTCAATATTGAATTTCGCTTGTAGTATCGCTGCTTTCAGTTCACCGGATAATGAATTTCCTGCGATCATAATTTCTTTTTCACTTACGGCCAGCTTTTTCAATTTTACTCCATCAAATTCCTTTGTGTATTTACGAACTGCTTTATCACCTTTTTCTTTTACTTTCTCCAGGATCTTCCTTACAGTCTTTTCTAACGAAGCATTTTCAAAAACAGGGCGTTTAACTATCTCCTGCCAATCTTTTCTCTCGGGATATTTAACAACTTTTATCATTTACAAACAATAATTAGTAATCAATAATCAATAATTTGATTCACCATTCAACCTACACGATCATCTTCTCAATCGGCACGATCAAAATTCCCTGCGCACCATTCGCCTTCAGGCTTTCAATCACATTCCAAAAATCATTTTCACTGATCACCGAGTGAACAGAGCTCCACCCCGATTCTGCAAGCGGTAATATCGTTGGGCTTTTCATGCCAGGTAATAATTTGACGATCGCATCAAGCTTATCGTTAGGTGCATTCAGCAAGACATATTTATTATTCTTTGCTTTTTTAACTGCCCGTATTCTGAATAGTAATTTATTAAGGAGGGTTTGTTTTTCAGCGGATAAATTTTTGTTGCTGATCAATACTGCTTCAGACGTTAGAACAGTTTCAAGCTCTGAAAGTTCATTGTTGAATAATGTGCTTCCGGAACTCACCAAATCACAGATCGCATCGGCTAACCCGATACGCGGGGCAATCTCAACCGAACCACTGATCTCCTGAATGGTTGCTGTAATATTTTTTTGTGCAAGAAAATTTGAAAGTATCAATGGATAGCTCGTAGCAATTTTTTTATCATTCAGATCATTAGTCGATCTTATTGTCCCGGTTTTAGGGATTGCAATCGATAACCTGCATTTGCCAAACCCAAGTTTTTCAACCGGGTCGACCTGCTTGTTTTTTTCAGCGATGACATTTTCGCCAACAAAACCAATATCGGCTACTGCGTCCTGTACGTATTCCGGGATGTCATCATCCCTAAGGAAAAATACTTCAAGGGGAAAATTGGCAGCCTGGACTCTCAGTTGGTTATTACCATTACTTACTTCAATGCCACATTCTTTAAGTAAGGCCAAAGAGCCGTCATAAAGTCTTCCCTTTTTCTGCACCGCCACTTTTAATGTTTCAATCATTGTTCAGGTTTTAAAAAGAAAAAGGGCCTACTATGTGTAAGCCCTTAAAAAGTTTATGATTTACATAATCACATCACGGCCTACCCTGGCAGAGCAAGAAATGATGATGAAAATGTGAACGAATTATCATTGTGAAGCAAAAATAGGGGAAATGATCAAACCTTGAATTTTTTTGTTTCTACAGATACCTGGGGGCATCCGTATTTGCGTGAAGTTGCACACGAACAAACGGTAATTGCCATGATCAAAAGCGCAAAGCCTGCAAGTAGTCTATTTTTCATCTCGAGTGAATTTTTAGTTTAACGGCGAAACGTAATCTTTATTTTGTAAAGATAAGCCAGTTTTTTACAAACCAGCCTTTTATACGAATCTAAAATAGTACCTTTACCACCCCTGAAAAACTGAAACAAAAAGATGCTTCAACTTACAAAACCCCTGGCTTTTATTGATTTAGAAACTACAGGGATAAACCTGGCGACTGATAGAATTATTGAAATAGCGATTGTTAAAGTTTTGCCCGATGGTAAACGCAGTATAAAACGTAAACTCATAAATCCCCAGATCGCTATCCCAAAGCAATCAAGCGACCTTCACGGCATTACGAATGAAATGGTAAAAGACGCTCCAATATTCAAAGAAGTAGCGCACGAATTAAAACAAATGCTTGACGGATGCGATATCGCTGGTTATAATAGTAACCGGTTTGATATTCCAATGCTGGTTGAAGAATTTTTGCGGGCAGAAGTGGATTTTGATATGAAGGGGAGAAGGCTGCTTGATGTTCAAAACATTTTCCATAAGATGGAACAGCGTACATTAAGCGCTGCCTACAAATTCTACTGCAACAAGGTACTGGATGGAGCACACAGTGCAGAAATAGATGCTACTGCTACACACGAGATCCTTATTGCTCAACTCCAACGTTATCCTGACCTTGGTACGTCCGTTGAATCTGTTTTGAAATTAATAGGAGAGGAAACTATTGTTGACTTTGCCCGTCGTTTTATAATGGAAAACGGTGTCGAGATATTCAATTTTGGTAAATATAAAGGAAGACCCGTTGCAGAGGTGCTGAAAGTGGAACCCCAGTATTATGATTGGATGATGAAAGGTGATTTTCCTCAGTACACAAAACAAAAGCTCACCGAAATAAGAACCCGAAGCCTCCTGAAAAAGAATTAACATACATACTTGATTTTTTTAGTTTAGGCAAAATCAAATATTGTAAATTCGTTTTTACTTCACTAACGCTTTGGAGAAACTTGTAATCATACCTACATACAATGAAAGAGAGAATGCCGCAAACATCCTTGACGCGATTTTTGGTTTACAACAGGATTTTCATGTGTTGGTAATAGATGATGGCTCGCCTGATGGAACGGCCCTGATCGTTAAGGAACTTCATTTAAAGTACCCCGGCCGGTTATTCCTCGAAGAACGAAAAGGCAAACTTGGTTTGGGTACAGCCTACATTCACGGTTTTAAATGGGCATTGGCAAGGGGATATAATTTCATTTTTGAGTTCGATGCCGATTTCTCGCATAACCCAAAAGATCTTTCACGGTTGTATGATGCGTGTAAGAATGGCGGTGCCGATGTTGCTGTTGGCTCACGGTATGTAAGTGAAGGTGGCGTGGTGAACTGGCCCTGGGACAGGATCGCCTTATCCAAAGGCGGTTCTTTATATACAAGAATGATCACATGGATGCCGGTGAAAGATCCTACCGCCGGATTTGTTTGTTATAAGAAAGAAGTGCTGGAGACGATCAATCTTGATGCAATAGCATCTGTAGGCTATGCATTCCAGATAGAGATGAAATTTGCCGCCTGGAAACTCGGTTTTAAGATTGTTGAAGTACCGATCATCTTCCAGGACCGTACACACGGAACTTCAAAAATGAATAAGGGAATAGTGAAAGAAGGAATACTGGGTGTTCTTAAACTCCGCTGGAATAGCTTTTTTAAGAACTACAGAAAGAAGATGAGAAATAGTAATGAGTTTTCTGCTGTAGAACAAGAATTTCAATCGTAGCGCTATCACCCATGACTTAGTTATCTCTTAAATCACCTTTGATGATACCACAGTCCAGTTTACAGGGGTTGTCCTCCGAATTGTAACCTCTAATTCCCTGTATACTTTTTGTCCTCTTACTGTTACAACAAATGTCAGGGATTCCGATGACAAGGCTTCGATGATATCACTGATATCAATTCCCGGGATCAGGCCAAAACCACGAATTTCACCCATTTCCGTTTTTATTACTTCATCTGTTCTAATTGATTCAATCAGGCCTTTATAAGCCGTCGTGGATTTAAGCCAAACAACAGCACTTGCTTCTATGGCCAAAAAAACTACAACAACGCTTACCATCACTCTGACAAAAAAGATATTTTGTTTATGCCTGGTCCGTGCTATCCTGAGGTCGATAAGCAGTAAGAGTATTCCAGCGATTATTCCAACCCAGCCAAGGTACTTGCTATCCCAGAAAAAATAGATGCTCAGCAAACGACTGATATAACCATAGATCAACAGCAGGATTCCAATTATGAAAATTACTTTGGTAGCAGTGCTCATAAAGCGTTAAGTCGCTAAGTACACATTAAGTTACGAAATCTGAGTTCATCCCCGGAATCTGCAACCCGGACCGTATGAAATCCCCATCCATCCAAAAAATTTTCCCCCTCATGCAACATTCCTTTAAAAACTCTTACTTTATATAAAACCGGTTTTCTGACCATTGAAGCTTCAATACCAACTGCTGACGTCCTGGTTCGTCAATGCATAGATGGGGACACCTCTGCCTGGCGTGTATTGTATAACCGTTATTCAAAAGCCATGTTCAATACAGCGCTAAGGATCGTCAACAAAGTGCCTGATGCTGAAGATGTGTTGCAGGATTCTTTTATCGATGCTTACACACAGCTAGGTTCTTTTGAGAACAGGTCAACATTTGGCGCCTGGTTAAAACAAATTGTAGTATTTAAAAGTATAGCTCTTTTAAAAAGACGGCGAATGGATTTGCTTGACCTGGAAACGATCGGTGAACTGCCTGATGAAGATGAATTAGACGAAACGGAGATCTGGTACACAGTAGATACGATCAAACAAACGGTGCAGCAATTACCGGATGGATACCGGGCGGTTCTCACGCTTTACCTGTTTGAAGGGTATGACCAGGAAGAAATAGCAGGAATACTCGGAGTGGCAAAATCAACGGTAAGGACACAGTATATAAGGGCTAAACAAAAATTACTTCAACTTTTAAAAAAAGGGAAAGTATATGAGCAATGATCTTGAAAAATTCATCAGGAAAAATCGAAATGATTTTGATGAGGCGTCGCCATCGGGTAATGTGTGGAAGAATATTGAAAGATCGCTCCCGGCAAAAAAGCCGGCAAAGCGATTTACCATTACTGATGTTTATAAATGGAGTGCTGCCGCCGCCATTTTCTTTGTAGCCTTAACCTCAGTTTATTTTTTATTTATAAGAAAGTATAGCCATGAAGATCCTACTATGAACACAGGGCCGGAAAAAGCGGCGCCGTATAGCATAAATAATATGTCAATGGAATTTGCTGCCGAATTCAGGGAAGCGAGCGAGGCCGTTAAAAACAAGCAGGAAGAATTAAGGTCGGCGATCGCCAGCGATCCCGAATTATACCGCAAATTCAAGTCGGATCTTACTGCCCTCGATAGCTCTTACCGTGTCCTTAGGGACCAGGCTGGTCAAACTGTAAACCCTGATGTTATTATCAAGGCCATGATCGAAAACCTGCGATTGCAATCTGAATTGCTGGGCAGGCAACTCATGATCATCCATGAAATTAAAACAACAAAAACTTCAAAAAATGAAAAAAACATTTAAAAACCTTTTGCTTATTGTATCACTGTTTGCTACCGTACCGGTGCTTGCCCAGGATGACAAAGGAGATAAAGAGAAAAAAGAAAAGAAGAGATACGAATTTTTCAGAGAAAGAAACATCTCCAAAACTTATCCTGCTTCTGGCAATACATTAAATATCGATAACAGGTTTGGCAAGGTAAAAGTGATCACCTGGGACAAGAACGAAATAAAAGTTGACATTCATATAGAAACAAGTTCTACGCATAAAGATCTTGCCGATAAAACTTTTGAGCGCAGTGACGTCGAAGATAAGCAGGACGGGAAAAATATCTATTTCACAACAACACATGATAAAAATAAATCAAAGGAAAATATCAGTTGTAATAATTGCAGCAATACCATGAGCGTGGATTATACTATCCAGATGCCTTCAGGCAATGCACTGAATATCGAGAATTCATTTGGCGGGATCGAGATCCCGGATTACAGTGGTCCTGTTTCAATTAAAAGCAAATACGGTCATTTAACGGCGGGTAAACTTGCAAAGCCACAGGATATTGCAGTAGAGTTTGGAAAAGCCGATATTAAGAGCATTGGCAACATCGATCTTGATTTCAAATATTCCACTATTACGATTGATAACCTTACCGGCAGTTGCAAGCTCAAAATGTCATTCTGTTCCTATAGTAAGATCGGGTTGGATAACGGTCTTACAGGTTTGACAATAAATGATTCTTACAGTTCTGTTCATCTTGATCCCGCTCCCAATCTTTCAGCCACCTATAGTATCCATACCAGTTATGGTTCAGTGATAGATAAAACAGGAATCGGCATCAAGCGTACAGATACGCCCCAAAAATATGGCCCCGATCAGAATAAACATTATGAAGGAAAGTCGGGCAGCGGTAATGTGAAGATCGATATCAAGTCAAGTTTTGGAAATATCATGATCGGCAAGGGCACGAAGGATGATATGAAAGAAAAGAAAAGAGTCAGATCATAGTTTTCTCATGTTTTTGTTTTGTGAGAAATTCCTGTTGCCGAAAGGTGACGGGAATTTTTTCTTATGCAATAGTTCAAAGCTTTAGCGCGGGACTTGGCCTTGTATATATTTCTCCAGGTTCCAAAAGCAAGACACCTTTCGTGGTTCTGAACTTTGTTTTGACAAATGAATCTTTTTTGAAGTTCAATCTGAGTTTTACAGCGAAATGTAAATGCGGTCTTAAAACAAAACCTGTACTGCCGCTATAACCAATCAATTGACCTTTCACAACGCTTCCTTTTTTGATCACCACCCCTTTTTGTTTCAGGTGCCAGTAGCAACCAAAGCTTCCATCTTTGTGTTTGATGATTATATAATTTGCCTTCCTTCCATATTTTGCAAATGGGCCTCCCTGGTTACTATCGTCTTTGGTGCTGTAAACAATTCCTTCTCTTGCTGCATAAACAGGTGTCCCCACCGGCATGCCAAAATCCAAAGCAGCTATATTCTTATGTGAAAATCTGCCACCATAAGCCTGAACAACTTTGTGCCCTGTGCCTTCTTTAAAGGGCAGTTCATAAATATAATCATCAAGATTATCGGTAACGTCGCTGCCTAATGAGAAATAGAAGATAAACCCGGCAATAACTAAAACAACAAGAATTGATACTCTTTTTAAAATTCGTTTTGTGGTCTGGGACATGGATGGAT
>JAICPX010000503.1 GCA_025929635.1 Chitinophagaceae bacterium | reverse complement strand
TGGGTAGAAATGTCGTTTGCCGATGTTTCACTCTTTTTTGTATCTGCACTTTTTGAATCTTCCTTTTTGTCACCACCGCCGCCACAGGCAGCCAATACTCCGAGCACCATCAATAGTAAAATAGATTTTTTCATTATGTTAGCTTTTTTAAGGTTGGTAAAGTTATTTAATATTCCAATCCCAAAACTTTCCGGTTAAATTTTTCATCAGTTGCTTGTCCGGCAAAATCATCAAATGCTTTTTCGGTAACACGAATAATATGATCTCTTATGAACGTCGCACCTTCTTTTGCACCGTCTTCCGGGTGCTTGATACAACATTCCCACTCCAAAACTGCCCAACCGCTGTAATTATATTGAGTTAGCTTACTGAAAATAGTTTTGAAATCAACCTGGCCATCACCCAATGACCGAAATCGTCCTGCTCTTTCCACCCAACCCTGGTAACCACTGTATACTCCCTGTCTTCCCGTTGGATTGAATTCTGCATCTTTTACATGGAACATTCTTATTCGCTCGTGGTAAATATCTATGTATTCTTTATAGTCGAGGCATTGCAAAACAAAATGCGAAGGATCGTATAACAGGCAAGCTCGCTTATGATTATTTGTTTTTTCGAGGAACATCTCATAAGTGATACCATCATGCAGGTCTTCTCCCGGATGAACTTCATAACAAACATCAACACCACATTCATCAAAATGATCTAAGATAGGTAACCAGCGATTGGCTAACTCTTTGAAGCCGGAATCAACCAAACCTGCAGGTCGCTGGGGCCATGGATAAACAGTTGGCCACAATAAAGCGCCGCTAAAGGTTGCATGTGCATTCAACCCTAAATTCTGCGAAGCTTTCCCCGCCCATTTCAATTGCTGCACTGCCCATTCGGTTCTTGCTTTTGGATTTCCTTTTACATTTTCAGGAGCAAATCCATCAAACAATGCATCATAAGCGGGGTGTACGGCTACTAATTGTCCTTGTAAATGAGTTGAGAGCTCTGTGATCTCCACACCACAATCTTTTACCAACCCTTTCAGTTCATCGGCATAGGTTTTACTTTCTGCCGCTTTCTGCAGGTCGATGCAGCGGGGATCCCATGTCGGTATTTGCACACCAACGAAACCCAGGCTTTTTGCCCATTGGCAAATAGTTTTCATGTTATTAAAAGGCGCTTTATCACCCATGAATTGTGCAAGAAATATTGCAGGGCCTTTAATGGTCTTCATTTTTTACTTACTTTTTATATTCAAAAAAAATCAAGAACCAAATACCAAATTCCAAATAAGTAAGAAAATTAAAAAATCAGTCTTTACCGGAACAGTTTTTTTATTTCAAATTTGAATTTTATTTGGGATTTGATGTTTGAGATTTGTTATTTATTAAACAATAAAATCAGTCCACTTCTTATCAGACTTTCCTGAAGCGACCACATTTTCAATAAACGCCATTCCTCTTACGCCACTTTCCGGTCCCGGAAAATCAAGCCATTCGTCTTTTGGCTTTTCACCGTTTGTTTTTGCGCGGACAGTTAAGACAAAATTGCGGTAGAGGTTGGCAAATGCTTCTAAATAACCCTCCGGGTGACCCGCCGGCGTTCTTGCATTATGCGACGCATAAGAATTTACATAACCCGTTCCTGCCCGGTAAATTTCGGCAGGCTTATCAAGCCATCTCACCAATAAGGTGTTTGCATCTTCCTGTTTCCATTCAAGTCCTCCTTTCTCTCCATATACCCGGATCTTGATGCAATTCTCTTCCCCAGCCGCAATTTGTGAGGCCATCAGCACACCACTGGCACCATTATCAAATTTTAAGAAGGCGGCCCCATCATCATCCAGTAGTCGCCCTTCAACCATTATATTAAGATCGGCACAGAGCTTTGTCACTTTTGCGCCGGTGACATATTCTGCCATATTAAAAGCATGCGTGCCGATATCACCCATTGCTCCCGCAATACCACTACGTTTTGGATCAGTTCTCCACGCCGCTTGTTTATTATTACTTCCCTCTAAAAAAGTGCTCAACCAGCCTTGTGGATATTCGACATACACTTTCCTGATCTTTCCAAACATACCGCTCTTTATCATTTGTCTTGCCTGCTTTACCATTGGGTAACCCGTGTAGGTATGGGTAAGTAAGAGCGTCAAGCCGGTTTGCTCCACTTTTGATTTTAATTTCTTTGCTTCATCAAGAGTAAATGTCATCGGTTTTTCAATCGCCACGTGAAAGCCTTTTTCCAATGCCATCATTGCAGGATCGAAGTGAACAAAGTTGGGTGTGACGATGCTGACAAAATCAATCCGTTTATCTTGCGGCATGGCTGCTTCTTTTTCCAGCATTGTCTTATAATCGGTATATATCCGTTCTTCATTTAAAAATATATCATGACCCGATGCGGTCGCTATTTCAGGATTTACACTCAACGCACCGGCAACAATGTCTACCTGACCATCCATATTAATTGCAATCCGATGAATTGCGCCAATAAATGCATCACGGCCACCACCGATCATGGCCATTCTCAATTTTCTATTTTTCATGTTTCAAACAGTTGTTTGTGGTTTGTCCGAAGGACTCCTTCGGAGATTAAAATTAAATTCGTGACAAGTGAAGATAAATGTGTTTTTAAAAATAGTACATTTAGCAATTCCAATTTTTTTTACCTCCAAAGTACTTACTTTGGAATAAAACTAACGATATGCAAGCCGTAAACAGAAACCAACTATTTATTGCCAGCTGTCTAGCTCTTTTAGTCACTTCTCTTTCTTTCGGAATTCGTGCAGGAATTCTTGGCCGGCTAGGAGTCGAGTTCAATTTAGATAAAGCCGAACTCGGCACTATTGCAGCTACTGCATTTTGGGGATTTCCTTTGGCAGTTATCATTGGCGGAATGGTAGTGGATGTCATCGGTATGAAACGCTTATTAATACTCGCTTTCCTGTTTCATATAGTTGGCATATTGCTGACAATTTTTGCAGGTAATTTTTCCAATCCCTTCTGGGCATTATTCATTTCGACTTTATGTATCGGAATTGCGAATGGAACAGTAGAGGCTGCTTGTAATCCTCTGGTCGCATCACTTTATACGGACAATAAGACAACAAAACTTAATCACTTTCATTTATGGTTCCCCGGAGGTATTGTTATCGGTACTTTACTGGTTTACTTCCTTGACAAGGCTGGAATTGGCTGGCAGGTGCAAATGGCTTTAATGATCATTCCTGCTATCATTTATGGTTACATGTTTGTCAGGCAAACTTTTCCGGTCACTGAGAGAGTTGCCAGCGGCGTATCAACCGCAGAAATGTACAGATCACTGGCAAATCCACTATTTATTTTTATGATCATTTGCATGTTTGGTACAGCGATCACTGAATTATTTACCGGCCAGTGGATAGACCTGTTGTTAAGAAATGTCTCAGAAAATGCATTGCTTATCTTAACCGTAACGACTGGAGTAAT
>JAICPX010000451.1 GCA_025929635.1 Chitinophagaceae bacterium | reverse complement strand
TGCAGAATAAATAGTGGCACAAAGAATAAACTTAATAAACCAAAGATTATCATAAACGCTTTATTAGATCTTTTCCATCTATCAATGTCATAATATGAAACTCCGTCCTTTTCTAATCCATAAATATCTTTCCCTGCTCCAAACGTCAAAATATATTGATACCACTTCCTAATATATACAGACACCTCATCACCCTCCTGAATTTCTTCGATATATGCGCCACGGTCTGCATAATCTGAAACATGAAAAGATCCTTCGATATTTTTCAACTTAATTATAGTTTTTTCGCATAGACCAACTCCACCAGACCTTTTATATCCTTTAGCACATTTGTAGGTCTTGAGTATTACCCTGGACACGGTTCCATCAATTTTTTTCAAATCATCCTTGTCAACGGTAGAATACTCAATTGCATTTCCCAAAACAATTAAGGGAAAGCCTATGACCATCATTTTCAATATGCCATCACCTCGATTAATCTTCACTTAATTATTCTTTTTATTTTGTTCGCCCCTTCAATCAATTCTTTCAGGTACTCATAATTCTCTTTTTCCAGGCAACTCTTAAACTTTCTCAACTGCGAAATATGCTCATTCAACACATCCAACACATTTTCCCGGTTCTGCATAAAAATGGGCACCCACATCGCCGGGTTGCTTTTCGCCAATCTTACCGTGCTCGCAAAACCTGCAGATGCCAATTCAAATATGGCATCCTCTTCTCTTTCTTTTTCCAATACTGTATTCGCTAACGCAAACGATGTAATATGAGAAATATGACTAACATAAGCTACATGCAGATCATGAGCGACAGCATCCATTTCCAGCAAATGCATCCCTATTTTTCTGAACATATTCTTTGTCCATTCCAACGCATCGGCATCACTATCATTGGCATTGCATATGATCGCCGCTGTATTTTCAAAAGCACCGTGTACTGCCGCCTGCGGACCACTGTATTCTGTTCCCCACATCGGGTGACTCGCTACCAATCTCCCTCTCCTTTGATGATCCTTCGAAACATTGATCAATTGTTCCTTGGTGGATCCAAGATCAATTACAATTTGCTTATCAACTTTATCAAGGATCGAAGGCAATAGCTTTATAATCGCATCAACGGGAATCGCTAAAACAATTACATCTGTATTACTGGTTGCTTCATCCAATTCCATGATCTCATCCACTAATCCCAGCTCTAATGCCTTTTTCTGATGATCCCTGTTTGAATCAACGCCGATGAGTTTGCTGGCAAGTCCTTTTTCATTTAGTTGTATAGCAAGGGAGCCACCAATTAGACCAACTCCGACAATCGCTATTCTTTTTCTTTCCATGATTTTCATCTTTAAAGGGCTAAAGCCCTGTCTGAAATGACCTAGCTTTCATAGCCCCAGCTTAAGGCTGGGGCTAAGCAGTGAGATCTTATGATGATGGGGCTTTAGCCTTTATCCTGTTAATTGCTTCTTCAAACTTCTCAACAGTCGCGCATAAACTCACCCTGATGAATTTTTCTCCGGCAGTTCCGAAAATTCCGCCGGGAGTGATAAAAACATTACAGTTGTGCAGAATGTCATCCGAGCAATCATAACAATCCTTAAATCTGCGATCAATTCTTGCCCAAACAAACAATCCAGCCTGCTCTTTTGAAAACCTGCAATTCAATAGCTCCAGCAACTCAAACACTTTTACCCTTCTCTCATTATAAACCCTGTTTACCTCATCATGCCATTCCTGTCCCAATGTTAATGCCTTTGCTGCTGCCAACTGGACCGGCAGGAACATGCCGCTATCCATATTGCTTTTAAAGCGCAATACTTCATCAATCCTGTCTTTTGCGCCACATAGCATTCCGACTCTCCATCCAGCCATGTTGTGCGACTTGCTCAATGAATTCAATTCGATCACGCAGTCTTTTGCCCCTTCAATGCTCAATAAACTCATTGGGCTCTCATTCAGAATAAAACTGTAAGGATTATCGTGAATGATAAGAATATCATTCTCCTTTCCAAATGCAACCAGTTTATCAAATAATGCTTTTGATGGCGGTTGACCAGTGGGCATTTGAGGATAGTTCACGAACATCAACTTTACCTTCTTCAGACCTTTCTTTGATAGCTTATCAACGTCCGGTTCGTAATTATTTTTTTCCCTTAGTTTATAATCCCTGCATTTGCCACCAGCCAGCATTACTGCACTTCTATATGTCGGATAACCCGGATTTGGTACTAACACTTCATCCCCTTTATTTAAATAGGTCATGCATATATGCATAATACCTTCCTTACTTCCGATCAGCGGCAACATATCCGAATCAGGATCCAGGTCTACATTATACCACTTCTTATACCATTCACTCATTGCCCTTCTTAAAACGGCTGACCCCTTATAAGATTGGTAACCATGTACATTCGGTTTTGCGCTTTCATCCTGTAAGGTTTTTATGACATCCGGGTGTGGGGGCAGATCCGGACTTCCAATTCCAAGATTGATAATATTCCTTCCCTGCTTATTCAATTCCTCAATTTCTCTCAGCTTCTGAGAAAAATAATATTCGCCAATGCCTTGAAGTCGTTTTGATAACTGCATACATTTTATTTAAAAATCCCATGAACCAAAATACAAGCATCAAATAATAAATGAAGAAAAAATGCATTCACGCGTTTTTTAATTTGATCATTGATATTTATTTGGATCTTGTTATTTGTCATTTGGTATTTACCTATTTATTTCCAGACCCCCCTTTTATAAACCCCATAAATCTTCACTTCCTCAGTGATCGGTCTTATCTCTTCAATCACCTTGTCAAACTGACCGATCGTGTCAAATTCCATATCGGCATGAAAACTGTATTTAAAATCGCTGCCGGGAATTGGAAAACTCTGCAACTTGCTCAGATTAATTCCACCTTCGGCAATTTTAGTAAGCACTTTTGCCAGGCTCCCTCTTGAATGATCTGTATGAAAATTTACCGATGCTTTATTGGCATCATTTACTGGTTGGGCAACATCTTGTCTTTGCAAAACCAAAAACCTTGTGTAATTGTTTTTTAGTGTTTGAATATTGGGAGCCAGCACTTCCAGCTGAAATAGATCCGCCGCAAGCTTACTTGCAATGGCAGCTATATGTTTGCTTTTGTGCTGATGAACATGTTTGGCACTTAAAGCGGTGTCTTCCGTTTCGACCAGTTTCCATTTATGTTTATCTAAAAAGTCATAACACTGTTGCAATGCCATGGTATGTGAATGAACCTCACGTATATCTTCCAGCTTTACTCCGGGATTAACCAGCAGGTTCTGCCTGATCTGCAAATAGATCTCACCGATGATTTTAAGACTGGATTTTTGAAGAAGGTTATAATTAGCCAAAATGCTCCCCGCAATTGAGTTCTCTATGGCCATTACTCCCCCATCGCTTTCTTTCTTATTCGAAGCGATCCTGATCACCTCTTTAAACGTGGCACAGGGAAGTACCCGGGTATCCTTTCCAAAGAAGTGTTGCGCCGCCACCTGGTGAAAGCTGCCTTCATAACCCTGTATTGAAACCTTACGCCCCTTCCGCCCCTTAAAGGGGAAACCTGCATGCGCACTATCCCCGCTTTTCGAAATCAATTTTTGGTCTGTGGTCATTTTATAACAGTTTCCTTTTTTTACGTAATCATTATCTCGGTTAGGGTCTGTAGCATAAAAAAATCCCGGCCTTTTTGCCGGGACTTTCTATGTTGATTCCTTTTGAGTTAATAAGCTTTCAACAAAAGCAATCCCGGCTTCTGGCTAAAGAAATAATAAAAGTAAAACCAACGATATGCTTTTGCGATTTTCATCAGGTTTCAAAAATAAGTATTCATTACCAACAAGCAAACCTTTCATTGAAATATTTCATCTGAACAATTGTTTGTCCGACTAGTCGTAACGAAGCGGGCTTTGTGACATTTGGGGTAAAAAAAGTGCCACCCCAGATCCCGATTGACATCGGGACGG
>JAICPX010000306.1 GCA_025929635.1 Chitinophagaceae bacterium | reverse complement strand
GGCTGATTCTTGTGCCCTTTGCCAACCTGTGTTTGAGCCAGTTTTTGCGCAGTTCAGCGTAGGTTTAGCTACTATTATTTTTTAAGTAATGAAAGTGATCAAACTCTTTTTGTAAGACAATAGTCGATGGTTGGGGAGCGAACCAAAATTAATTATTATTGTCCGTTAACAATCGCTATCTTCCCTGCATTACTTTCACTAAAAAACTGCGTATGAAAAACTTATCTTTTCAAAAAGCAGTATTTCTTACTGCATTCCTGTTTGCGTCATCCACAATACTTAATGCACAAGTTACAACAGCAACCCTTTCAGGTTTAGTAGCAGATTCCAAAGGAGCAGGTATCGCTTCCGCTACTGTAACCGTTGAATTTCCTGATGCAGGTATAAAGCAAGTTCTTATCACCAGGGGTGATGGAAGATTCACTGTTCCGAACCTGAGAGTTGGAGGACCTTACAAAGTTTCGGTCACACACGTGAACTACAAACAGGAAACAGTTGAGAATATTTTTCTTGAACTGGGTCTTAACAATACGGTTGAGTTTTCCATGCAGGAAAAAACAACTGAGCTTGGAGGCGTTACCGTCACGGCACAATCCAGGGTTTTTGATAACAAAAGAACCGGTGCGTCGACCAATATCAACAACAGATTGATAAGGGCGTTGCCCACCATCAATCGTTCTGCTGATGATTATCTAAGGTTGACACCTTCGGCATCGCCAACTTATAATGGTCTTTCTTTTGCCGGGCGCAATGGTCAATACAACAATTTTTCCCTGGATGGCGCCGTATTTAATAATCCTTTTGGTCTTGATGCACCAACACCCGGTGGACAAACCAATGCACAGCCCATTTCGTTGGATGCAATAGACCAGATCCAGGTGAACATTGCACCGTATGATGTAACCCAGGCAGGATTTACCGGCGCGGGTGTGAACACTGTTACAAAATCCGGAAATAATAATTTCACCGGCACAGTATATTCATTTTACAGAACAGAAGGCTTGACAGGAAAAAAAGTTTCAAAAACCAAACTAGTTGTACCTGATCTTAGTCAATACCAGGGAGGATTTGCATTTGGTGGAGCATTGAAAAAAAACAAATTGTTTTACTTTCTGAGTTTTGAAACTGAACAGCGAAAAGATGAAGCTACCAGTTATGTCCCACGAAATGCATCCAATGCTAACAATTCCAATACGGCAAGGGTATTAGAACAGGATATGATTGACGTAAGCAATATTTTAAGAACAAGGTTCAATTATAATACGGGCGCTTACCAGGGATTTACTCATAAACAAAAAAACTATAAGTGGCTGGCTAAAATAGACTGGAATATCAATGATGTTCATAAGCTATCATTTACCTACAACGGGTTGAATGCAAAAAAAGACAAGCCGGCTCACCCCAGCGCTATCGGCCGCCGCGGTCCGGACTATACCACGCTACAGTTTCAGAATTCCGGATACCAGATCGTAAATAAGTTAAATTCATTTAGCACAGAATTAAGATCGAATTTCAAGGGCAATTCGGCAAATAAACTAAGAATGGTTTACACGCTTTTCCGGGATAATCGCGATCCTTTTTCAACTCCATTCCCTGTTATAAATATCTCAAAGTATGGCACCCGGTATATTGTAGCCGGACATGAGCCTTTTTCTATCCATAACACACTAAACCAGGATGCGATCCAGGTAACTAATGATTTTACTCTTTACAAAGAAAATCATTCTATTACCATTGGTGGTTCTTATGAATCATTCAAGTTTGAAAACTCTTTTAATTTAACCGGATATGGGTTTAACATGTTCTTGGGTGATGTAGATATTGCAGACTTCAGGACAAATGTTCCCATCGGTGCGCCGCTTTGGTTTGGAGTTTTTACTCTTGATCAGTTTGCTACCTATGCTACCAACAGGGCTGCAGCCGATAAATGGGCGCTTGTAAAAATGACCGTCGGACAATTGTCAGCCTATGTCCAGGATGAATGGTATGCAAACTCCAAATTAAAAATGACTTTTGGTCTCCGCATGGATAAGCCAATGTATAATAATATGTCCTTTACAACTCCAAATATCCAGGAAGATGTGTTTGCGCCAAATGCAGGAACTTATACAGGTTCATTTACCACAGGATCGCCGACGATTTTGAATTCTGACAACCTTACTTTATTTGACAAAGACGGTAACCCGATCAGCAATGGCAAAGGAAAAGATGTAGACAATACACGGCTTCCGGAAACTGATCCATTACTCTCTCCACGATTTGGTTTTAATTGGGATGTAAAAGGCAACAAGACCTTGCAGGTACGCGGGGGGTCGGGACTTTTCACGGGTCGTTTTCCTTTTGTTTGGATAGGCAATCATATTGGCAATCCTTTCAGTTCTTTCTATAACGCAACTGACAAAGATTTTAAATGGCCGCAGGTATGGCGTTCTAATATCGGTACCGATTTTAAGATCCCATATGGAACGATCTTCACTTTTGATGTTGCCTTTACAAAAGATGTCAAAGCAATGATGGTTCGTAACTATAAATTAGGCACACCCACCGGTGTATTGAATTCCGGGACTGGTGATAAGCGCAATGTTTACCTGCCGGCGGACCAGGGAACTACTAATACATATGTTTTTACTAACACAAAGGAAGGTCATCAGTTCAATATTACTTTCCAGGCCCAGCAGACCTTTAGTAAAGGTCTGTATGCAATGTTCGGGTATAATTTTCTTGTAGCAAAAGATGCAAGCTCCATATCTGCAGAGATCTCCAGTGATGCATTTGATCGTAACCCGATCCTTAACAATGCGAACAAGGCCATTAATTCAAATTCATTGTATGGAAATAAACATCGAATTATCGCAGCCGCTACAAAAAAATGGGAATATGGCGATAACTGGGCAACTACCATTTCGCTTTTCGGATCATGGACATCAGGTAATCGTTTTGCTTATGTCTACGGCGGGGATATAAATAATGACGGAACTGTTTCCAATGATCTACTATACGTTCCAACTGATGCGGAAATCGACCTGATGCCTTTTACCACCCTGGTAGATATTAACGGTGTTACTCAAAATGCAGCAGCACAACGATCAGCATTGAAACAATTCATAGCGCAAGATGATTATCTGAGCGAATTAAGAGGGCAATACACAGAGAAATATGGCGGTGAAACACCCTGGAATACACAAGTAGACCTGCGAATTCTCCAGGATCTTATCGTGAGTAAAAAAAACAGGCAGACTCTTCAGTTTAGTGTTGATGTAATAAACCTGGGTAACCTGATCAGCAGTAAATGGGGAGTTGTGGAATATGCAACTACTTCTGGCTATTTTCAACCATTGTCCGTGACCTACAATAGCAATTCGCCAACATACCAGTTTGATCCATCGTTAAAGACAACATTTATTGAAAGCCCGGATCTGCAATCACGTTGGCAAATCCAGCTTGGCTTAAGACTTATTTTCTGATGCGCATAGCCGGGAATTGATTTGGAGGCGATCGATCATGGTGTTCACAATTATAACAATTATCTCCAGGGTGAGCCCCGGCGTAATTGAAATACTTGATACTGTGAATCCGGTTACGTTCTCTGTTAACCATTTCATTTCGCCATAAATAATTATTTCACTCTGATGAGTATCTTATCGATCCGCATTCCATCCATATCCACCACCTCTAATTCGAATTGGTTCCACTTTATACTTTCGCCGGGTAGTGGAATGTGCCTTAGCTGATATGTCATAAATCCTCCAAGCGTGTTGTAATCCCCTTTGATCTTCTCATTAGGCAGATCAAAGTAATTCAAAAACTCAAAAAACGGATATTGGCCATCAGCGAGCCAGGTTCCATCTTCTCGTTGTATAATATTATACTCCTGCTGATTATATTCCGTAACATCACCTATCAAAGCATCCAATATATCATCCATACTTACCAATCCTTCTACTGCCCCGTACTCGTCGATGACAAAGGCGTAATGCACTTTGATCTCCCTGAATTTCTCCAGTACTTTATAAGCAGGCGTATTTCCATGTACTATAACGGGCTGCTTCAGAAAATTTTTCAAATTAAATTCGATGGATCTAAAATTCTTTGGAAAAATATCCTTTACTGATACGATGCCCAGGGGTTTGTCAAAACTTTTATTTACAACCGGGTAAACAGAATGAGGTTCAATTTCTGCTCTTTGCTTTACCGTGTCAAGATCATCCGCGATGTCAAAATATACTAAATCGCTGCGGTGCGTCATCAGTTCATTCACCCTGCGGTCGCCTAAAGCAAATACCCGGTGAACAATATTCTGTTCGATTTCCTGGATGCCGCCGCTCTCAGCACTCTCCTGTACCATTGCTTTTATTTCCTCTTCACTGACAATTCCCTCTTTTCTGTTCTTTAATCCAAAAATGCTTAGAAACATATCATTGGTTTTTGTCAGCAGCCAAACAAAGGGCTTAGCGATCTTCGAAATCAAGGTCATTGGTCTTGCTACAAGCATGGCGATCGATTCGGGAAACATGAGGCCGATCCGTTTAGGTATTAATTCACCAAATACAATTGAAAAAAAAGTAAGTACTATCAAAACCAAGATCACAGAAACAGAATGGGCATATTCTATAAGAAAAGGAATTTGAATAACTGACCTCTTTACATCCTCTGTAATCTGCTCACCGCTGTAGATACCTGTTAATATACCTATCAGCGTAATCCCAATTTGAACTGTTGATAAGAAAGTGTTCGGGTTCTCCGCAAGCTCTAAGGCTTGCCTTGCATTTCCGTTCCCTCTTTTTGCGGCGTTCTCCAGTTTGAATTTTCTGGAAGAAACCAATGCAATTTCGCTCATGGAGAAAACACCGTTCAATAATATCAGGAAAAATAAGATCAGTAGTTCCATTATTGTTTTTTGAAAATTAGAATATCTGCTTTGTTATCGCCGGATGCCTCATTTGAGATGAACAAGGTTCCATCGGGAGCAAAACAAATTCCCTCCGGCTGTCCAAAGGTACTCCGGTTTAATTTACACACTTCCTTAATATTGTATTGCTTATCAGCAACAATTAATAGTTTGTTGATCGATGAAATGATAAAGACATTTCCGGTAATCGGATCCATCGCCCCCGCTGATGCCTTTAACCTGCTGACTTTATCATCCAACGTTTTTTCCAGATCCTTTCTTTTAATCTCTAAAACAGGTGTACTGGTAAATGAACCTGAAAGGATATCAAAAGCATAAGCTGACACCGATTTCTTCTTATCTTCTTCACATTCTTTACAAAGCAATATCAACCGTTGCAAAGAACTGTCATAGTATAAAGTTTCAAACTCATTAAACCCCGCTAAGTCAAGTGTATACTCCTTTACATCAGTGATAGGAAATCTAAACGGGAAACTGAAGATTCGGCCACTGCTTTCAAGAATGTAAACGGTACTGTCCACAATGGCCAGATCTTCATAATCATTTTTCTTTCCAAATTTCCATTTTTTTACTTCGGGTTTCTTAGTCAGTGTTATATTGTATAAATCTCCATTATCATCATCGATTGCAAATAAACTATTATCTGCGGCTGAATACACTATCCCCGATATCTGGTCTATCTTTTTTGAAAGGTTAATAATCTCAGGTTTGTTAAGATCATACCCATCCGGGGATCTTAGTTTTAGTTTATCATCGCTGCAACCAGCTATGAAGAGAACAAAGCTGAGCAACATTTTGATCCGGGTCATATTCAAATTAGTTTGATGAGAATGATTTTACAAATATTGTTTGGAAACACCTTCTTCTTTTGTGTGCGAAACAGACATAATTTTTCCACTTTTTCTATTTCGCCTGGCCAGGGAGAATTGTCAAACAAAGC